>JAGRHM010000229.1 GCA_020445005.1 Candidatus Competibacteraceae bacterium
CCATTATCAATCAAAGACTAGGAAAAAGACCGGGAATTGCTGGATAGGCGTGCGCTGGCGAAAACCAGAAACATGTATAAGACACTTATTCCAAAAAGATTTGTCGCTTTTTTTCCATGAGAGATCCTGATTCCGATCTGGGAAAATAGTGGGCCATAATTCTTTAATTTTTCAGAAAATATTATGCCTTACAATCCATCACTGAATGACATAAAGCAAGATTTTCCCGGTCTCGTTACTCGCTACTCTTTAGCCGATGGACGGGAAACGCGCCGACATTACCTGGATTCCGCCGCCTCGACGCTGGCGCTGAATTGCGCGCGGCAGGTTGCCGATGAATTCCTGCAACACTACGCCAACACCCACAGTCAGGCGCATTTTTCCGCAAGGATCGCTAATCGCGCCTACGATTGGGCGCACCAGCAAGTGCTGAATTTCCTCGGATCACCTCATGCAAAACACATTGCCTGTTTCGCCGGGAGTGGCAGCACTGCCCCTCTAAACCGTCTGGCGCGCTTGTTGGCGGCGCGGCGTCCCGAGCGGGACATCGTGCTGGTTTCGCTGATGGAGCATCATGCCAATGACCTACCGCATCGCCGACATGCCCGCCAAGTCATCCACATCCCCCTGACGGGCGAAGCGCCGGCGCTGGGCGCAGTCGATTTGGCCGCCCTGGAACGGTTGCTGGAACACTATCGAGGCCGGGTCAATTATGTCGCGCTATCCGCCGCCAGTAACGTCACCGGTATTGTCAATCCAGTTCATGACATTGCCGCGCTGGCGCATGCCCACGATGCCTGGATCATCGTCGACGCCTCCCAATCCAGCGCCCACGCGCCCCTGACGTTGACCGATAACGGGACTGTCGAACGCGAGCTGGATGCCGTAGCCTTCTCCGGCCACAAGCTCTATGCGCCGGGTTCGCCCGGAGTGCTGGTCGTACGGCGGGACTTGCTGGAGGGTCAGGAACCAGATGAGCTGGGCGGCGGCATGGTGGATGATGTCTCGCTGAGCGGCTATCAAGTCACCAACCATTTCCCAGACCGCGAGGAAGCAGGTACGCCGAACATTCCGGGCGCAGTGCAATTGGGCGCAGTGCTGAATGTGCTGCAACGGATCGGCATGCATCGCGTTCACGCCAGCGAGCAACGGTTATTGCGACGACTGCTGGCGGAACTGTCCGCCATTCCGCAAGTGCGCATTTATGGCGACCCCAATCCAGAACGCACGCCACGCCTGGGCGTCGTCTCGTTCAACCTGGTCGGGTTGGAGCATGGACTGGTTGCGGCGGTATTGAACGATTATCACAATGTCGCCGTCCGTAATGGCTGTTTCTGCGCGCATCCCTATGTCCGCGAATTGCTCAAACCGGAATTATGGGAACTGGATATTGACCTCGATACGGAGGATACGGAAACACTGATTAAACCGTGGCAGGGCATGGTGCGCGCCAGCTTGGGATGGTATTCCACAGACGACGATATCGAAGCGCTACTCAACGGTATCAACGATCTGCTGGCTCACTCTGACCATTACCGCGCCCAGTATCAGGGGGATTGCGATGGGAACTTTCATCATCGCGCCTTCAAGGTTTCCGCAGCGTCGCTGTTTGATCCCGAAACGACGCTGGATCGAGTCTTGGCGCGTCCAGGCGTCAGAGAAGCGCTGCTTGAGTCCCGAACCGGGCTTTGCGCTTCTTCCAGCGACAATGATCTTCGCATGCCGACCCCTGATCCCTTACTTCCAGAAGTCTGACAGGAATAACAATAGCAATGGAAATATCTCGAAGCGTCCGATCAGCATGGATAACGACAGCAGCCAGGTTGCAGCATCATTGAGAGGGGCGAAGTTGCCAGCCGTTTCGCCCAAGCCGATTCCCATATTGTTCAGACACCCCGCGACCGAGCCAAACGCGGTTACCAGATCTACGCCAGTCACTGTCAGAGCCAGAGAGAAAAAACAATAGCTTAAGATATACAAATAGTAAAACCCCCAAACGGCCTGCATCACTCGATCGGAAACTGGATGACTACCCAGTTTAACGGCGATTTGCGCTGTGGGGCGGATCAGCAGGCGGGCTTCGCGCACGCTTTGCTTGTATAGCAGCAGGAAGCGAATCGCCTTGATGCCGCCGCAGGTCGAGCCGACGCAGCCGCCGAAAAAACTGCCCAGCAACAACAACAACGGTACAGAAATCGGCCAGTCCACCGGATAACCGGCCGTCCCCAGGCCGTTGTCGGTGATCACCGAGGCGGTTTGGAAAAAGCCATGATAAAGGGATTCCCACCACGAAAATTTGCCGCTGAGGTAGAGATAGCCGCACGCCACGACAATGATTCCCCCGAATACCGCCATGCAGAATCTGAACTCGACATCTCGAAAGATGGCCTTGATGCTGCGCGCGCGCCAAGCGAGGAAAAACAGGGCGAAATTAACCGCTGCTATCAAAGAAAATAATCCGGCTATCAGTTCGATGCCTGGACTATTGAAATGACCGATGCTGGCGTCATGCGTCGAGAAACCGCCCAAGGCTAAAGTCGCGAAACTATGACAAAGCGCATCGAAGAAACTCATCCCCGCCGCCCAGAAAGACAAGGTGCAGACCCCGTTCAGGCCGACGTAGATGTACCAGAGATTCTTGGCGGTCTCGGCGATCCGGGGCGTCAGCTTGTCATCCTTCATCGGTCCCGGCGTTTCCGCCTTGTACAACTGCATGCCGCCCACCCCCAGCATGGGCAGTAACGCCACAGCCAGCACGATGATGCCCATGCCGCCGAGAAAATTCAGTTGCGCCCGGTAATACACAATGGCCTTGGGCATAGTGTCGAGACCAGAGAGTATGGTGGCGCCGGTCGTGGTCAGGCCGGAAACGGTTTCGAACACCGCATCCACCAACGGCATGTGTGGATTTCGAGACAACATGAACGGCAACGCGCCGATCAGCGACAGTAAAAACCAAAAGGCCACCACCACGATGAAACCGTCCCGATTGCGCAAATCGACCTTGAGCCGACACACCGGCAGCCAGCACAACAAGCCCAACCCCAACATCGCCCCCATCGCTTCCGCGAACGGTGCGATCACATTGTCACCGTCATACCACCAAGCCACGCCCATCGGCGGCAACAGAGTGACGCTGAACAGGATCAACAGCAATCCGATCATGTACAACGCCGTCTTGATCGGCGACTGCCGGAGAATGACCTGGCGCATTTTCCGGTCGGACATCACTTGTTTTGCCGGAATTTCGCCGACGGCAGTGGTGCTGTACTTGGACAAGTCAACGGGTAGCGGTTGCCCAGTTTGCCGCTGTTCATCAAAACCGGTTTCTTCCACCTTTGACCTTGCACAAAAAAAATTATAAATACCGCCAATATAGATAGAGGGTGCTGATGGCGATCGAGAGCAGCATGATCGGAAAAGCCACCAGGGCGTACTTGACAAAGCGGATCGGCTGCCCCGCCCGTTCCGCGAAACCGGCAACCACCAGATTAGCGCTCGCTCCGATCAATGTCCCGTTCCCACCTAGACACGAACCCAGCGCCAGCGACCACCAGAGCGGCATCAATCCCTCCGGCCCGCCAAAGGTCGGCGCCATCGCCTTGATCATCGGAATCATAGTGGCGACAAAGGGAATGTTGTCAATGATCGCCGATAGAATAGCCGAGGACCAGAGAATCGTCATGGAGGTCGCGGTCGGGTTACCGCCGGTCAGCGCCAGCATTTTATCAGCGAGCAGTCTGAGCAGGCCGGTGCTGTCCACGCCATGCACCACGATGAACAGACCGACGAAAAAGAAAATGGTGATCCATTCCACTTCGTTGAAAGCATGGGTGACTTTCTCACTCTGATGCTCCGCGTTATGCCCCCAGTTGCTCAGCAGCAAGAGCCACGCGGCCCCGGTCATGGCGACCGTAGCTGCTTCCAGCCCCAGGAACCGGGCGAAGACAAAGCCGGCGATCACCAAGCCAATCACCAACAAGCACTGCTTGAGCAAGCGAACATCGGTGATGGCTTCAAATTCATTAAACTGCATCACACGCTGACGATCTTCCGGGGCGGCCTTGAGATCCCGGCTCCAGAGGAAGTAGATGGGAACCAGGGTTACCGCCATGATGACTGCAATGACCGGCGCTAGGTTGTAGGCAAAATCGTTGAAGGTCAGGCCGGTGGCTGAGCCAATCATGATGTTGGGCGGATCACCGATCA
>JAGRHM010000230.1 GCA_020445005.1 Candidatus Competibacteraceae bacterium
TTCCGCTGGGAAGACCAGTTCAACCTGGGTCTTGATCCCGAACGCGCCCAGGAATATCACGACGCGACGTTACCCAAGGAATCGGCTAAAGTCGCGCATTTCTGCTCGATGTGCGGTCCGCATTTCTGTTCGATGAAAATTACCCAGGAGGTGCGTGAGTACGCCGAGCGCAAAGGACTTGAGGATGTTGAGATCGCCATGCAGGAAGGTCTGCGCGAAAAAGCGGCGGAGTTTAACGAGAGCGGCGGGCAAATTTATCGTCGGGCTTAAACAGCGTTGTTCGGTTTCTGGCGAGCGGATTTTAGAACCCGCCTGTTTTGCTTCAATTGCTTGAATTAAAAACCTGTATGGTTATTATCACGTCAATGCTTTTGTCCGCCGCCCATGAGAAACCTGTTGACTTATGACTCCTGACGCCCTTTTTGTATTCGGCTTGCTCGCCGTC
This sequence comes from Candidatus Competibacteraceae bacterium, assembly GCA_020445005.1. Lineage (GTDB taxonomy): Bacteria > Pseudomonadota > Gammaproteobacteria > Competibacterales > Competibacteraceae > UBA2383. The sequence continues at coordinate 446 of JAGRHM010000230.1, forward strand.
ACGGTCGTTCTCTTCGCCAGCGACCGACTACGGCCCGACGTGGTGGCTCTGCTGGTGATTCTAGCGCTGATTCTTGGCGACATCCTGCCTGTAGCCCAAGCCGTCGCGGGTTTTGGCGATCAACTGATTCTGCTGATCGCCGGATTGTTTGTAGTCGGAGAAGGTCTGGTGCGCACGGGTGTCGCCTACCAGGTGGGCATCTGGTTAACCCGTATGGCCGGAGCCAGCGAAAGCCGCTTACTGATTCTGCTGATGCTTGCCGTCGCCGGCCTCGGCGCATTCATGAGCTCCACCGGCGTCGTCGCGATTTTCATCCCGATCGTACTCGGCATCACCGCCCGGCTCGGCATCAGTCCCAGCCGATTGATGATGCCTATGGCCTTCGCCGCCTTGTTCAGCGGCATGCTGACCTTGATTGCTACGCCGCCTAATCTGGTGGTCAACGATGCCCTGCGCAGCGCTGGCCTGGAGCCCTTCAGCTTCTTTGGCATTACGCCGATCGGCCTGCTGGCCCTGGTGCTGGGCATCATCTACATGTGGATCATCGGCGCGCGCCTGCTGCCTGCTGATCCACCGGAAACCGGGACCGCAGGTCGTCGCCAAACTCTGGTGGAGCTGGCCGAAAACTACAACCTAATGGGGCAATTGCATCGATTGCGGTTCGATCCGGGCTCGCCATTAATTGGCCAAACAGTGGCCGAAGCGCAGTTGCGCACCCGCTATGGGGTTACGGTGGTCGGCATCGGCCATGCGGAACGCGCTACGGAAATCGTTTTGCCCGCGTTGGCCAACACCGAATTTCACCCCGCCGACGCGATTTATATGGTTGGTCAGGACGAAGCTATCGCCACCTTGTGCGCTCAGGAGCGCCTGGGACGACTGTTAATTCAGGAAAGCCAGCAGCGCAGTCTGGTTCAGGAACTGGGCCTGGTCGAGGTGATGTTGCCCCCGGACTCGGAACTGATCGGCCAGACCCTGCGCCAGGCGGCGTTCCGCACGCAACACGGCCTGAACGTCCTCGGTATTCGCCGCCATCGCCAACCCTTACCAGGCAACCTCATTGAAGAGAAACTGGCGTTCGGCGACACAATGCTGGTGACCGGCGCCTGGAAACAAATCAGTCTGCTGCAAGGGGAGCAAAAACATTTCCTGGTGCTGAATCTGCCGGCGGAACTAAGCGACGTGGCTCCCGCTTACCGGCAAGCGCCATTCGCCCTGGCCATCCTCCTGGCGATGGTGATCTGCATGACGTTCGGGCCTGTATACCGTGATAGAG
>JAGRHM010000231.1 GCA_020445005.1 Candidatus Competibacteraceae bacterium
CGGCCAGCGCGCCCAACACGCCCACCCCCATGGCCACCAGAAGATTGCGCCAAGGACTGTCCAGCGCGCCCAACACGCGCCGGGCGCCTCGCAAAGTCGTACGAGAGATCACAATGATCAGGAAATCCGTTGCCTATCATCGGATCGGAAAACTCGTGACGACCAACAGGGTCGCGGCGGACAGGCTGCCGATTAGCGCCCGGCGGGAGGTATTCATCAGACTCATCATGGTTTCTCTTGTACGGTTGAGTTGGCGACGGGTCGCGCAGCGCCTTGCAAAACTTGCCATCCGCACAACCCGTTTGCGCGTACTATAGGAGAACCGCTCTACGTTCCCAAGTGCCGTTCGTCATGTAGGAGAGAGGTCATCCGTCATGATAAGCGGCTTGAGACAGCAAAGTCTGTGCCGGATGGCCTCTAAACAGGCCCGCGAATTTTCCCAGCAGGTCAGTCGAATCCGCGCGCGCAATAAATTTCCCGTTCCAAGCCATATTGCTTAACTTTTTGATAGAGAGTGCTCTTGGCAATGTCGAGTTCGCGCGCCGCGCGAGTCAGGTTGCCCCGTGTGGCGATAATCGCGCGTCGGATGAGATTCGCTTCGCTCTCGGAGATATTGAAGGTCGTATCGGCGTGCGTGTCATGGGTTGCCATCTCGTACGTAAGCTCCGGCGGCAGGTCATCGACATCAAGAACTCGGCGGTCGCTCATCAACAACATGCTCTCGATCACGTTGCGCAGCTCTCGCACATTTCCCGGCCACGCATAGTCTTCCAGGCGTGCGATAAGCGCCTCGTCCAAGCGGCGCGGCTTTAGCTTGTGCAGTGCGCAGAATCGCTCGACAAAGTGCTGGGCGAGAAGGTCGACGTCACCCTTCCGATCTCGCAAGGCGGGAATCCGGATCGACGTCACCGCCACCCGATAATAGAAATCCATGCGAAAGCGACCGTCCGCCACATCCTGACGCAGATCGCGATGCGTCGCGGCAACGAGCCGAAAGTTGACCTTGCGCGGCGCGCTCTCGCCGAGACGGTAAATTTCGCCCTGTTCAAGCACGCGCAGCAGGTGGGGCTGGAGATCGAGCGGCATTTCGCCGATTTCATCCAGGAAGAGCGTGCCGCCGTTGGCCGCTTCGATCTTGCCGACCAGACCGTTACGACGCGCACCCGTGAAAGCGCCATCAATATAGCCAAAAAGCTCGCTTGCGAGCAGGTCGCGCGATAGACCGCCGCAATTGAGCGCCACGTAAGGACCCTCTCGAAACGGGCTGGCCTGATGGATGCCTTGGGCGAACTCCTCCTTGCCGGTTCCGGTCTCGCCCAGCAGGAGCACGGGCACGCGGGAACGAGCCAGGTGGCTCGCCTTGCGGACAGCTTCCAACAGGCCGCCATGACCGGTAATGATTCTGGCAAAGCTTGCCGACATCGTCGAAGGAGGACCGTTTTCTTCCACACTCGTTGAAAATCGCGACTGTTCGGCCCCTCTGGCCCGCGCGCGACCAAGACCCGGCATCGGTATGATCAGCAGGGTTCCTAGGCGCTCGCCGTGTCTGACCGCTGGCACCAACCATTCTGGACGCAACCAGGACGGATAGGCCTGTCGCTCACTGTCGAGCGCGAGCGCCAGGATCCGCCGTGGCGCGGCCAGATCGAGATCGGCGCCAAGGGCGACGAGTGCCGCCTGCCCGTTTTCGTTGGCCTTGATGGGATAGCCACGATGGTCGAATAGAACCACGCCATCGGTGCCCCCCGACCAGCGCGGCAAGGCAACTTCCAATAGCTGATAGCGCCGCTCCATCTCGCGAATGGTCAATCGGCTCTCGATCCGGCTGGCCGCCGTCACGACCAGGGCCATGCTCTGGCGGTTGTAGCTTTCCGAAAGCCCGGACACATCGATCACACCCAAGATCTCGCCATCGTGGGGATGACGAATGACATTGGCGGAACAGGTCCAGCGTTTGATACCCGCGCAGTAATGTTCGGCGGAGTGAATTTGCACGGCGTGACCGACGGCAAGCGCGGTGCCAATAGCATTCGTGCCACAAATACCCTCGCTCCAGACCACGCCAGGCAACAAATGAATGTCTTCGGCAAAACCCAGGGTGCGGCTATCGCCCTCCATGGTGAGAATAGTGGGATTGGTGTCGGCGAGCGCCATGATGGCGCCGGTCTCCGCGAGAAAATCCCGCGCGCAGGCCATGATCGGCGCGGCGGCTTCAAAGAGTTCGCGATGCTGACCCTTGAGCGACTCCAGCTTGGAGTTGCACACTGGCGACGGACCGCTGCGTTTTTCGGGATCGACGTGGTGTGCCCGGCAACGTTGCCACGAACCTTCGACGATCCCGCGCAAGGCGTTGGAGGGCTGCCCACCGCCCGCGAGAAATCGTTCCCATGCCGTCATGATCGCCGCATCGTTCCCAGGATCGGCAAAAACCTGCCTCTTGGCATTATGCGTCATCTCCATTCTCCTCCTCGGTAGTTGCAACAGGCGTATCGCTGTCATCGCGAAGAGGGGATTGATTCCCCATTCATTCCGCCATGTTGGCTTTGTCTAAATTTTCAGCGTTTCCAGCATCTCCCAGTGCATGAAATGGATCGCATTTTCGTATCCTGTGAATATAGCAAAGATAATGCCATAAAAATATAAACTATATAATTATTAGTGATTTTTCATTCGATTATGTCAAAATTTCAACATGGATATTCGCGCGATTCGCACAAGCGAATCCGCGGGACGATCCAAGTGAAGAAAGAGAAAAGAGAAGGGTTTCGTTTGATCGAAGGCGCTACAGCGTGGGACAAAATACGAAGCGTCCGGTTTTCAGACGGACGAAAACGTTTGATCGTCCGAAAACCGGACGCTTTGGGTCGCGTCTGTTCTCGACAAAAGTCCATCCACCATTCCCAGCGAGCTTCTCGCGGACGGTAACGCGGCTCGCTGAAAGCGGACAGTCAACGCGGTTTGATCGCCACTTTGAGCACGCCGTCGCGCTGATTGGCGAATAGTTCGTAAGCAGCCACAATGTCGTCGAGTTTGTAGGTATGGGTGACCAGCGCGCCGAAGTCGGCGCGGCCGGAAGCCACCACGTTCAATAGCCGCCGCATTCGTTCCTTGCCACCTGGACACAGCGAAGTCACGATCTTATTATCGCCGAGACCGGCATGAAAGGCGTCGATCGGAATCTTCAGATCGCTCGAATAGACGCCGAGGCTGGATAACGTACCGCCGGGCTTCAACACGCGCAGTGCCGTTTCAAAGGTCGTTTGCGTGCCCAACGCCTCGATCGACGCATCCACACCGCGCCCCCCGGTCATCTTCATGATCTCGCCGACGACATCGACTTGGCGAAAATTCAAGGTGATGTCCGCGCCCATATTGCGTGAGATTTGCAACCGATCGTCGATACCGTCGACGGCGATGATCGTGCTCGCCCCACGCAGCTTCGCGCCGGCGGTGGCGCACAGGCCGATGGGACCTTGAGCAAACACGACCACGGTATCGCCAATGCGAATGTTGGCGGCTTCCGCGCCGGCAAAGCCCGTGGACATGATATCCGGACACATCAAAACCTGCTCGTCGGTGAGGCCGTCGGGCACCGGCGCAAGATTGGCTTGGGCATCAGGCACTCGCACATACTCAGCCTGGGCACCATCCAGGGTATTGCCAAAGCGCCACCCTCCCATCGGCTTGTAGCCATGGCCGTGGCCACCGCCATCCTGTGAAGGAACGCCATCCTGGCATCCATAGGACGTGAAACTCGGACAAATGGCGCCGGCGATCACTCGCTGGCCTTCGGCATAGCCTTGCACGTTGGCACCGAGTTTTTCGATCACACCCACCGGTTCATGGCCGATGGTCAGGCCAGATTTTACCGGATACTCGCCTTTCAGAATATGGACATCGGTGCCGCAAATGGTGGTGGTGGTAATACGGATCAACGCATCGTTGGGACCGATGTCAGGAATCGGCTTGTCGGTCAATTCGATACGGCCGGGCGCAACGAATACGGTTGCTTTCATCATGGCGTTCATGGTGTTTCCTTGATGCCAATGGCGATAGTTTTGACTCAGTCGTGGAATTTTGGTTTACGTTTTTCCTGGAACGCTTGCACGCCTTCCTGGGATTCCTCGGTGCCGTAGAACAGGCTGACGGCCTTGAGGCCCAATGAGGAAATCCCGGCGATGTGGGCGGTGTCGGCATTGAAGGAACGTTTGGCCAACTCCAGCGCGGTCGGGCTTTTCTCCAAGATTTCCGCGCACCAGTGCTCGACTTCGGCATCCAGTTCGGCGTCGGGCACGGCCTTATTCGCCAGGCCCATTTGCACCGCTTCGGCGGCGGTGTACTGGCGGCAGAGGTACCAGACTTCCCGCGCCCGCTTCTCGCCGATGACCCGCGCCATGTAGGCGGTGCCGAAACCGGGATCGACCGAACCGACCTTGGGACCGACTTGGCCAAACCGGGCCGATTCGGCGGCCAAGGTCAAATCGCACAGCAGCGCCAGGACGTGGCCACCGCCGATGGCGTAACCGCGCACCTTGGCGATCACCGGCTTGGGCACGTCGCGGATGATGGAATGCAGGTCCTCCATCGGCAGGCCGATCGTGCCGCG
>JAGRHM010000232.1:0-22212 GCA_020445005.1 Candidatus Competibacteraceae bacterium
CCTTGATGATCATGACCTTGACGGTAAATTCCGGATCCTCCATCTGCCCGAGCGTAAAATAGGCATAGGCGCCGCCCAGCAGGAGCAAACCAATCAAATAACGAATGAGAGGGGGATGGTTAATTGCCCAGGCGGACAGATTGGGGCCTTTCATGATGCGTCATCCAGTACGGTGAGCAAGGAAATCACGATAGTTGTGCATCGCATTTCAGTATACGGCATTCGCGCGTTTGCGGCATCGCTCGATTGACTATACTCTGTAGTGTGTAAGGGTTACGAATTGTCCCATTGAAACCCACGCTTTAACCCGGACCAGGTGATGGGTCATTCATCGAACATAACCGTTCACTCCCCTCGCCCGCTTGCGGGAGAGGGGTTGGGGAGAAGGAACTGCATGCTTACCATTGAACCACACGAGCGACGGTGTCATGAGAGACTTTAAGGAATTGATGGAGGGATTTCCGCTCTACTTCGAAATCGTGATCGCCAACACGCCAGAGTTGATGAAAAAAGCGCATCAGCTTCGCTATGAGGTGTTTTGTCAGGAATTTCATTTCGAGCGCGAGGAAGATTGCCCGGGCGGGTTGGAGCAAGATGAATATGATGATCAGGCGCTGCATTGCCTGATTCTGCATCGGCGCAGCGAATTTCCTGCGGGTTGCGTCCGGCTCATCCACACCCGGCAAGACGATCCCCACGCACCCCTGCCTATCGAGCGTTATTGCGGCGCCTGTCTGTATCCAGGTCCGACGCATCCCGCCCAGTTGCCCCGCGCGGGCTTGTGCGAAATTTCCCGTCTGGCGGTTTCGGGCCATTTCCGCCGCCGTCAGGGCGAATCCGTTTCGCCAACAGGCGCGGCGCAAAGCCTGCAAATCAGCAGCGAACTAGAAGTCCGCACCTTTCCGCTTATCAGCATGGCCTTGTTCCTGGCCATACTCTCGGTAGCTCCCCTGTCCGGACGGCGCGACAGTTTGTCGGTGATGGAGCCGTGGCTGGCGCGACAGTTGCGCATCATGGGCTTTTCCTTCCAGCAAATCGGCGAGTTGACCGAGTATCATGGCGCTCGCGCACCGTTTCATTATTCCGCCGAGCGCGCCATGGCCGATAAAGCGCAACGTCCGATCCTGCAGCAAATGTTTGAAGTCGTTGACCCGCTGATCGAAGCCGAGGCGCGCCGGACTGGGCTGATCTAATCATCCAGCAACCGAACCGACTGCTCCGGGTAAAGCTTGTGAACGCCGGCGGTCACCACCCGCTCGCCGGGCGCCAAACCCCGGGCGATAGTGGCTTGATCCTCGTGGAAGGGTCCCAGTTCGACCCGGCGTCGGAGGACCTTCAGATTCTTGGGGTCCACCACCCACACCGCCGGTTGGCCGTCCTGCTCGATCAACGCTGTTAATGGCAGATGGATGGCCGGCAGCGCCAGCCGACGACTGGCGCGCACCGAGGCGGTCATGCCCAGCCTCACCGCAGGGTCCGCATCCACGAAGGTCACCTTGGCCGCATAGGTACGGGTCAGTGGGTCGGCCAAGGGCGCGATTTCCCGCACCCGCCCCTGATAAGTCTGGCCCGGCGCTGACCACAGGCTGATTTGCACCTCATCGCCGACCCGTAGCTCATCGTAGCGATTCTCCGGCACGCTGATCTCGACTTCCTTTTCCCCAGGCAGCGCCATGCTGAGCACCGGCTGACCGGCGGTGACCACCTGTCCGACCTCGGCCTGAACCGCGGTAATCACTCCAGCCTGGTCGCTTTGCAACTGCGTGTAGCCGGTCTGTCGGGCGCCGCCCGAAAGCTGCGATTCGGCCTGCTGCACCCGGGCCTGGGCGGTTTCATAAGCGCCTTTCAGCGTGTCAAAGTCGTTGCGGCTGATCAAATTACGACCTAACAACGCTTTGGCGCGATCGTATTTGGCGCGCGCCTGGTTACGATCGGCTTGGGCGGCGGCCAGTTGCGCGCGTAATGCTTCCTCATTCAACGCCAGATCGCCGGCGTCCAGTTGCATCAGCACGTCCCCAGGTTCAACCGGTTGCCCGATTTCCGCCGAACGCTCAATAATCTTGCCGCCGACCCGAAACGCCAGGGTCATTTCATAGCGAGCCTGCACTTCGCCGGCGTATTGGGAAACCCGATCAATGGGCTCTGCGACTACGACCCTAGATTTCACTGGCCGCACTGCCAGCGGCGTTGTCGCCGACTCCGGCGAACACCCCGCCAGCGCTGTTAACCCGGCAATGAAGCACAGTATTGTCGACAGATTCTTCATAACCCCTGATCCTCCCCACCCTCACGCTCTATCCGTTTTTTATGGCGCGCCAAACCACCGGAAATCTGTCCAATGATTTCCGAGGCTGCCTCGATGATCTGCCCCGAACTGAAACCTGCCGCCGCCATGTCCTTATAAAATGACTTTGCGAGCATCTTTGCCAGGCGCGACGGAGGCACGCTGCCATCGGTCAATCGCAACGCCGCCTGTTCGCCCTGACGGGCCACCGCCGTCTGGGCGATGCGCGAACGCACCAGCTTGCGCAGCCATTCAACTTGCACGGAGCGGCCAATCAGCGCCGCAACGATGTTGGCCAACATCAAATCCGCATCGCCAAAAGCCGGCGCATCCGAACGACCGGACAAATTCATGACGCCCACGGTCTGCTGACCGGTTTGAATCGGCGTACTGATAAAACTGAAGCCCAGGTTGGTGCGGCGTCGGGCGAGCGCAGCAAATTCGGAAGTCTGAATATCAGCAATCAGCATGGGTTCGCCCCGCTCCAGAACCCGGCTGGCGATGGATTCTACATTGTCCGGTTTGCCGCTCCACGCTTCAGCTGGTAACTTTTCGGTGCAGGCCCAGAGTTTAAGACAGGGCCTCTCGCTCTCGTCGTCCGCCAGCAGCATGATGGAACAACCCGCGGCGGCCGTCGCCCGCGCCGCCAGTCGGGCCAATTCATCCAGTCGGGATTCGAGATCGTCCTCGGTGTTCAAAAACACGGCCAACTCATGCAAGTCGCCGAGCGGGTTCAAGGCCGGATGGCCTTCATCACGGGATTTCTCGGTCAGCATCGCGCCGGTCTCAATGCTCAGGGTTGTGGATTCCTGCCTGTCAGTGTTTGGCATCGTTGAACCAGCTTTCCAGAATCACCGCCGCCGCCTGGGCGTCCAATGCGGCGTTTTCTCCCCGACGGCGCGCGCCCGTTTCCACAAAACGCTGCCCAGCTTCCCAGGACGAAAGCCGTTCGTCGATCGTAGCGACCGGCAAATGAAACCGTCCCTGTAACTGGCGACTGAAACGCAAGGCGGCTTTGGTCACTGCATTCGCTGTTCCATCCGCGTGACAGGGTACGCCGACCACCAGTCGGTCCGGGCGCCATTCGGCGATCAACCGGCCAATGGCGTCCCAGTCGGGGCGCTGCTGGCGGGTGGGTAAAACGCACAGGGGACGGGCCGAACCGGTGATAGCGTCGCCCACCGCCACGCCGATCCGCAACCGGCCAAAATCGAAACCCAGCGCCCGCAGGCTGGGCGTCGCCATGGCTGGACGTTCAGGCATGGCCCGCATCGGAGGACAGCAGCGTCAGGTCGACGCCCAGCAGCGCGGCGGCGGCCAGCCAGCGCTGTTCGCTGGGGGTTTGGAAGATGATGTCGAGATCCGCTGGCGCGGATAACCAGGCGTTTTCCACGATTTCCCGCTCCAGTTGACCGGGTCCCCAACCGGCATAGCCTAGGGTGACCAGGAGCTGTTGTGGACCTTCGCCGCACGCCACTGCTTGCAAAATATCGCGGGACGTGGTGATGCCAATATCATCGGTCACCCGCAGCGTAGCCCCCCACTGACCCAGCGGGCGGTGCAGCACGAAACCCTGTTCCGGCTGGACCGGTCCCCCATGATAGACCGGAGTCGTTGCTAGTTCGGACCGGCCGGCAGCAAGTTGCAGATGTTCAAGCAACTGAGCGAGCGTCAGATTCAGCGGCCGGTTAATTACCAGACCCAGGGCGCCATTCGCATTATGTTCGCTGATATACGTCACGGTCTGAAAGAAATTCGGATCGGCCAGAGTCGGCATGGCGATCAGGAACTGATGGGTCAGATAGGTCGGCTCGGTCATGGGCATGGCGTCGAAATTCGGTGGCCGCTCAATACAATCCTACCACGGTATCGCAGGATCGGATTCGCGCGCCAGGGTGCGCAGGGCGGCGTTGTCATTTAACGGACGCGCATAATCGGCGTGTGCAAACGGGATATCGTCGTCAAAACCGTCATTGTCTAGTCCTTTCGGCGGTGGGGATGCAGGCCGGGTCGTCGGCGCTGGCGCTGCCGGCGCATAGCTCCCTTCCGAATCTTCCGGTCCAAACGGCGCGCTGCCGCCGGCGCGATCGCTTTTTTTATCCAGCATTTTCATTTCATTGACGATGATTTCGGTCATGTAGCGGTCCTGGCCAGTGTTCTTGTCCTGCCATTTGCGCGTTTGCAAGCGCCCTTCCACGAAGATCTGCGAACCCTTGCGTAAATATTGACCGGCAATTTCCGCCAGAGGGCTGTAAAACACCAGATTATGCCATTCGGTGCGTTCCTGCCGTTCGCCGGTGTTCCGATCTTTCCAACTGTCGCTGGTGGCCATGGTGACGTTGGCGACCGCTTTGCCGCTGGGCATGTAACGGACTTCCGGGTCGCGCCCCAGATGACCGATTAAAATGGCTTTATTGATGCTGGCCATGTCTTAATTTCACTCCGAATAACGATTGAATCAATTATAGAACGAAGGGAAGAGCGAGGTTGAGTATGTCATGACCTACTCGTTACAAGCCAGCCTGAGCGTTGGCTATCGCCAGCTCCCGCAACGCGGCTTCGTCCAGGATGTGTCGATCGACCTTGAGATAAGCCACGCCCTCGGCGGCGATGACCACCGCTTCCGTTACGCCGCGCACCTGAGTAAGCCGCACCGCCAAATGCCGGGCTTCCGCTTCATCGCAGGCTCCTACATTGAGCAGGCGATTGCTCAAATGGCGCGGATTCTTCATCGTCCACGCCACCAACAGCCAGCTCAGCGCGCCGAGCGCGGCAAAGGCGAATACCCCGTGGAGTCCGAATTGCCCATGTAAAACGCCGCCCAACGCCCCACCGGTAAACGCTCCCAGGAACTGACTGCTGGAATAAATTCCCATCGCCGTACCCTTCGCATCAGGGGGCGCCATTCTGGAGATGAGTGAAGGAAGCGTTGCTTCCAGCAGATTAAACGCGGCGAAAAACACCAGAAGCAATATACCGATTTCCAGCACATTATCGCACCAGATCAGCAGTCCGAATTCGGTCAGCGCCAGGATCAGAATCGCGCCCAGAAACACCGGCTTCAACCAGCGCTGCTTGCCGGCGATGATGACGAATGGCGCCATCGCCCCGATCGACAGAGTCAGCGCGGGCAGGTAGATACGCCAATGTTGGTCGTTAGCCAGACCGGCATCGCGCAGGGCCAGCGGCGCGGCGACGAAGGTAGCGGTCAACAACAGGTGCAGGGTGAAAATACCGAAATTAAGGCGCAGGAGCTGGCTATCGCCCAGCACCCGCCCGAACTGGGAAGCGACCGGCTCAGCGTCGCGATGAATGCGGCTGACTACCGGATCAGGCACCCGAAACCGCACAACGGCGATGCCCAGTAGCGCCAACACCCCGGTCAGCCAGAAAATGCCGGGTACGCCGATCCAGCCGTTGAGCACCGGACCGAGCACCATGGAAACGGCGAATGACAGGCCAATGGTGATGCCGATGAACGCCATCACCTTGATCCGATGTTCTTCGCGGGTCAGGTCCGCGGCCAGCGCCAGCGCCGCCGCCGATACCGCACCGCCGCCCTGCAAGGCGCGACCCAGAATCACGCCCCAGATGGAGTCGGCCAACGCTGCGACGACGCTGCCCAGGGTGAAGATCAACAAGCCCAGGTAAATGATGCGCTTACGCCCATAGCGGTCGGACAGGAAACCGAAGGGGATTTGCAAAATCGCCTGGCTAAAACCGTAAACGCCAATAGCCAGCCCGGCCAACGCGGGCGTATTGCCCTGCAATTTCTCCGCGTAGAGCGCAAACACTGGCAGAATCATGAACAAGCCGAGCATGCGCAACGAAAAAACCCCGGCCAGCCAAAGCGCCGCTCGGCGTTCACTGGCGGTCATGCGTTCGCCTGTCAGGTCAGCCGCTTTCATTGTGCTTCAGCCCCCATCCTCTGCTTCGTTAAATAGTTTCAAGTTTCCATCAGTATGGCGCCATCCTCAAGCAGTTTAATTGAAGCGTGGGTAGGATTGTTGACGACTTGTAATTACGCGGGCATTTCGGCCCGATAAAGCTACACTATGATGGAAAACTTCATTCGCCGGGAGATTGTTCATGCATGCCGACCTGATCCAGCACGCCCAAGCCGTCGGCGGTCATGTGCTTGTCCGTGGCCGCTATGCGACTTTCCTTACTGCCGCCGGCACGGGCTATTCGGCATGGGGCGATCTGGCGTTGACGCGCTGGAGCGCGGACCCGGTTGAGGACAGCGACGGTCTGTTCCTGTATTTGCGTGATCTCGATAGCGGCCTCTTCTGGTCACTCGGTCAGCAACCGGCGCTGGCGCCCGCAGGGCGCTATGAGTCCCACTTTACTACCCGCATCGCCACATTGCGCCAGGTTCATGCGGGCATTGAAGCCCGACTGGATCTCTGTATCGCCCCGGATGCAGATCTGGAACTGCGGCGCGTGACGTTGCGCAATCCCGGCGACCGTCCCCGACGCATCGAACTGACCAGCTATGCGGGAGTAGTGATTAACGCCTGGGCGGCGGACGCTGCTCATCCGGCATTTTCCAAGTTGTTCGTGCAAACCGAATGGGTGGTCGAGCAAGGCACGCTCCTGGCCCGACGCCGGCCGCGCGCTCCCGAGGAAGCCCATTGCTGGCTGGCGCATGCGTCGACGGGCGAAGAAGAGCATGAGAATGCCCAACCGCTTCAGTATGAAACCGACCGTGCCCGCTTTATCGGGCGCGGTTACTCGCTGGCTGCGCCGCGCGCGCTGCTGACGCAAGAACCCCTGTCCGGTACGGTAGGTAGCGTACTCGACCCCATTATCAGTTTGCGTCGGACGGTGCATTTAGCCGCAGGCGGCGAGGTCGCCATCGCCTTCCTGTTGGGCGCTGCTGCGGAGCGCGAAACGGCTTTGGAACTGGCGATGCGTTACGCTTCCCCAACCGCAGTCGAAGCAGCGTTCCAGGCGGTAGCTGACGCAGCAGACATTGCGTCGCCATTACGCCCAGCGACCGCGTTGAATGCGAATGTAGGCCGCAAGTCCACGCGCCCTTATGAACCCGCAACCCGTTGCGTCGCTGATTCTCCCGAAAGCTCCCGGCCCCTGCATGAACCAGGGTTAAAGGTAGAAGGCGAAGCGCGCTGGCAGAACGAGGCGCTTGAGTCCGATGCGGAATCCCTGCAATTCTGGAACGGTTATGGGGGATTCAGCGCCGGCGGCGATGAATATGTCATCCGGCTGACGCCGGACGCCAACGGCCGGTTACGTCTGCCCCCGCAACCCTGGGTCAATGTGATCGCGAATCCGCAATTCGGCTTCCTGGCCAGCGAAACCGGCGCTGGCGCTACCTGGAGTCAGAACAGTCGCGAAAACCGGCTGACGCCGTGGTACAACGACCCACTCCTTGATCTGCCTGGCGAGGCACTGTACCTGCGCGATGAGGATCGTCGCCGTTTCTGGTCGCTCACGCCCGGACCAATCTCGCAACCCGTACCCTATGAGATTCGCCACGGTTTCGGTTATAGCCGCTATCGCCATGTCAGTCAGGGCTTGAGGCAGGAAGTCTGGCTGTTCGCCGCTCGCGAGGAACCGGTCAAGCTGATTCGGATTCGCCTGCACAACCCGACTCGCCAGCCCCGGCATGTGTCCCTGTTCGCCTATGCCCGACTGGTGCTGGGGGTGTTGCCGGGCGACCATGCCCGAGAGTTGGCGATTGAGCAAGATAGCGCCACTGGAGCGTTGCTGGCCGAGAATCGCAACCGTGAATTCACCGGACGGATCGCCTTCGCTGCGGTTTCTCCGACCGACAGCGTGCCGATTCATATTAGCGGCGACCGCGCAGCTTTCATGGGCCGGTATGGAAATCCCGCCTGCCCGGCCGCGCTGTCCCGCGACAAAATCCTCGATGGACGACTGGGCACCGGTCTCGATCCCTGCTTCGCCCTGCAAGTCACTTTGCGGCTGGAACCGGGCGCAACCGTGGAGCGCGCTTTTCTGCTCGGCGAGGCCAGCAGTCGGGATGAAGCCCGCCGCTTGATCGGTCGCTACACTGAAGATGGAGCCGTGGCGGCGGCGCTGGGCAGAGTGCGCCAATTCTGGCGGGACCGACTGGCGGCCCTCCGCATTCAGACGCCGGCGCCGGCGCTTGACCTCATGATCAACGGCTGGGCGGCTTATCAAACCCTGAGTTGCCGGTTGTGGGGGCGTTCGGCCTTTTATCAGTCCGGCGGCGCATTCGGTTTCCGCGATCAATTGCAGGACGCCGTCGCGCTGATCTATTACGATCCGGCCTTGACGCGCCGACAGCTCTTGTTACACGCCGCGCAGCAATTTATTGAAGGCGATGTGTTGCACTGGTGGCATCCCCCGGTCGGTTACGGGATTCGCACCCGGTTCAGTGACGACCGCTTGTGGTTACCCTGGCTGGCAACCTTCTATAGCCGGGCGACTGGCGACTGGAGCGTGTTTGGCGAGCCGGCGCCTTTTCTCCAGGCCCGGGCATTGGCGCCCGGCGAGGATGAGGCATTGTTAACGCCGGAGGACTCCGGCGAGACCGCCAGTCTTTATGAACATTGCTGCCGCGCGCTGGATGGTTCGTTGACGCAGGGCGCGCATGGTCTGCCGCTGATGGGCGGCGGCGACTGGAACGATGGCATGAACCGGGTCGGTCGCGCGGGGCGTGGCGAGAGTGTTTGGCTGGGATTCTTCCTGTACGCCATCCTGGGCGACTTCATTCCGGTCTGTGGCCGGAACAGCGACTATAACCGGGCGCGACGCTATGCGGCGTTTCGCAGCCATCTGGCCGAGGCGCTGAATGAACAGGGCTGGGACGGCGAATGGTACCGCCGGGCCTGGTACGACAATGGCGCAGTGCTGGGTGCGGTGACCAGCGACGAGTGCCGGATCGATGCCTTGGCGCAAGCCTGGGCGGTCATATCCCGGGCTGCGCCGTGGGAGCGGGCGGAAACCGCGATGGACGCCGTCGAGCGCCATCTGATTTCGGAGCGGGAGGGACTGATCCGCTTGCTGACGCCGCCTTTTGAAAATACGCCGCAGGATCCCGGCTACATCAAGGGTTATGTCGCCGGAGTACGGGAAAATGGGGGTCAGTACACCCATGCCGCTCTGTGGGTGGTGCGCGCCTTGGCCGAATTGGGCCGGCGG
This sequence comes from Candidatus Competibacteraceae bacterium, assembly GCA_020445005.1. GTDB lineage: Bacteria > Pseudomonadota > Gammaproteobacteria > Competibacterales > Competibacteraceae > UBA2383. Next base: position 9,437 of record JAGRHM010000232.1, read on the forward strand.
GATCAAGCCGCCCGCCTGCTGGAGATGCTCAGCCCGGTTAGCCATACGCTGACGCCGGAAGCGGTCGCAATTTACCAACTGGAGCCTTTTTCAGTGGCGGCCGATATTTACGGCGTTGCGCCGCATGTGGGACGCGGCGGCTGGAGCGGATACACCGGTTCGGCGGGTTGGCTGCTGCGGGTCATGCTGGAATCCATTCTGGGTCTGGAGCTGGTCGAGGGCCACGCCCTGCATTTGCGTCCCTGTATTCCCGACGAGTGGCCGGGCTTTCATCTGCGTTACCAACTGCCGGATGGCGAAACCGCCTATGAAATTCATGTGCGTAACCCCGAGGGGCGAGCCAGGCGGGTCGTCGCCGTGGAAATCGATGACCGTCCTGGGCGAATCGAATATGGCTCAGCCTATGTGCCCCTGTTCCAGGATGGTCTGATCCACCAGGTGCGGGTGATCCTGGCTGAAGCGCATGAAGATGCGCCGATAGATGTTCCCCCATCGATTTCAGCGTGATCATCTTGATCAACCGCTAATAATTAATGACATAATACGATCCGTATTTACTGCATTTTGTATGGGCGACGGTCGGGTCGCCCTTCATTAACACTGGCTACTGGACTCTCCGCCATGACTCCCGAATCCCTGGTGCAAGACACCCATACCCTGCTTTCCCTGCCTGATGTGGCTTTTCGAGTCAATGAATTGATTGATCAGCCCGATACTCGACCGTCGGACCTCGCCGAAGTCATTTTATGCGATCCAGGCTTATCCGCGCGCTTATTGCGTTTGATTAACAGCGCCTACTATGGATTGTCCAAACCCGTGGATACCGTTTCGCAAGCTATTTATTTTATTGGCCAACGCGAATTGCGGGATTTGGTGTTCGCGACCTCGACGGTTAACCTGTTCAAGGGTCTGCCGCCGGAACAGGTGAACATGGAGATGTTCTGGTTTCACAGTATTGCCTGTGGGATCGCTGCCCGTGAACTGGCCCGGCGTTGCCGTCTGCCGGAGGGCGAGCGGTTGTTTCTGGCCGGACTACTGCATAGCGTGGGCAAGCTGGTTTTTTACAGCCAATGCCCTGATCAATACCGCCAGGTTCTGCAGCAGGTTGAACGGGAAGCGGTGGATACGGTTGTCGCCGAGCGCCAGGTCTTTGGTTTCACCTATGCGGACGTGAGCGCTGAATTACTGAAAAGTTGGCGGTTTCCCGAACGCCTCTGGGTCGCGGTTGCGCATCATCTGGAACCGGCCCAGGCCCCAAATTACTGGCTGGAGGCGGTGATTGTCCATGCATCCGTCTATGTGGCGAACAGCCTGCAACCCAGCGTCAATGTGGCCCCGTTGACCATGGGTTCGCCGGATATTCTGGCGGCGCTGGCCGATATGCTGGCTTTGTCCCCAGATTCGCTGGCGGCGCTGCCTGCGGAAATTAATCTTCAAGTCATTGAAGTTTTTGAGATTATTCAACCGGGCGCGACGCTGATCTACTAAACCGCATCAAAGGAATCCCGCAATGTCGGGGATGGTGGGTCATGCTGGAGAAGATGGGTTAAGTACTCGGAAGAAATGGTTTTCTTGACAGACAGGCATTGACCCTGGATAATTCGCGCTTTCCAAGCATTCCCCGCTATCGTTTTCTCCTCTGCAATGGCTACGTAGCTCAGGCGGTTAGAGCACGGCACTCATAATGCCGGTGTCGGTGGTTCGAGTCCACCCGTAGCCACCACACAATCAGTTGCTTAAACCGCCTTTCAACAAGCCCTGACCTTCAAGGCCGGCCACTCATCGCCCGGTCGATGCGTTGTACGCGCTGTTCAATGAGGTTCGTGAACCATGTATGCAGCGCCGGGATCAAGTCCACCATACCGCCATAATAAGCGCCTAACACGGGAATGAATCCGACTGCGGTTCGCAAGACCCCGATCGCCGCCGCCTGACCTTGAGGAAAATGGGCGCGCTGAGCGGCTACATAGGTGCTTACGCCGGAATGGATGTTGCTCAACGCATTGGCGAAGCTGACGGTCGTACCGACGGCGCGCGCTGCGCGCGGTCGCGCCCACAAGAACGGCTTGGCGCGTTCGCCCCAATCCTTGACCTGGGTTAAAGCGCGGTTAATCTGGTCCCAATCCGTTCGAGATGAAGCCAACTGTTGATCAATAATCCGGGTTTGCTCGTCAAAATTATGAATAGCATTGCGCAGTTCCTGAAATTTGCTATCGACGGCTTGAGCAAATTTGACGAACGGCTTCGGCATGTCATTGATCAGTCCGCCTTGCCGAAAAACCTGGTTGGGGTTGCCACAGTAGGTCAATGAGGCCGTATTGTCCGTCCAGCGCCCTCCCTGACTGTGGATATGCTGGAAGGCTTCTTCCAGGTCGTCAATGGTAAAGAATCCCGCACCGGTCTTTCCTGCATCCTCCAGTTCCCGAGTCATTGCCGTCTGGTGTTGGGAATCCGAACACGCCGCGATATTTCGTCGGGCGTCATACCAGAACTGGAAGAGTTCGTTGGCAAAGGCGATGCGTTGGAGACAGAAACTACCGCTGCCCCACGGTGCGGAAATATCTCTCGCTTCCAAGTGGGCCAACCTGGCCCCGGTCCAATAGTCCGTCATGCCCGCTCTCCTTATTCCATGTTGCGATGAAACCGGCCCATCAAAAAAGCCGAACCGCCCCCTGCGACCTTAACGGCGTCGCTCTCGGCAGTTCGGCTGTCCTGGGATCGCTCAGGATCCGTAACTTTCCGCCCCGGCCTTATGGCAGGTTCGGTTTTAAATCGTTAAATAGAAACTGATATATAGTGTAACATAATAAGCCATAAAATCAATAAGTGATTTAATGAGTCGTGAAATCTTCGTGCAGGACGCCGCGCGATAGCTGCTCTTCGTTCAGAGCGGTAACGTCACCGCGTCCCCTTGTTTCAAAATGAAAAGGTGTTCACGAACGATGTTTCAAGTTGAAACACTGACCGGTTCCGTCGGAATCGGTCAGTGTTTTAAGTTGGCTCTATTGCCTTGAATGCATTGCCGATGTTTGGGTGATCTGCCGGACGAAGAAAAGGGCATGGGATTTGCTATTGTTTTAGGCATTCGATGGGGTTGGTGTTGGCTCCTTTAGAAGTTGGCGAGCGTTTTCCGGCATGGGAAACGCTCGGTTTTTTACAGCGTGTGCGGCGCGGCGATTTAGCTCCATCATGGCCGATGGCGTCTCTCGATAATGGATGAATGATGATAGACAACGGATAAAGACTTTATGCATGAAGGGGTTCTTGTCAATAGAGGCATGCTGTAGTAGTTGAACAGAAACGGCATAATCATTTATTTGGTTGAAAACAGAGGACAAAAAAATGGCTAATGAACCCGTCATAGAAAGGCTTGAAAAACTCGAAGGTGACAATCGAAAAATAAAAAACATAGCCTGGATTATAGCAATAGTTGCAGGTATTTTTGGTGTCGGTGGTGCATTTGGACTGTCTGCATTAACCTCAGCTAAAGGGGAAATCAGGCAGCTAAATATAGATATAGACTCTATTTCGGGCAAATTGAAAACTGAAGTTAATGAAATAATAAATTCAACTAAGAAATCTTTTGATAAGATTGCCGATGAAAAGGCAAAAGCCATTGTTTCAGCAGTAGAAAATAATAATAAGAACCTTAGTGACAAGTTAGCAACTTGGGGACCAACAACAGAAATTCGGAAAGTTGTCTGGAAGGGTAGAAATGGGTCAAGTGAATATAGTGCATGCCCTGATGGATCGTATGTTTCTGAAATTAGGGTTATTGATGAAGATGGAGGCTCTGCTTGTGTTTCTTGTATCAATGGCGTTGAATTCAAGTGTCGCCCGTTAAATCGATGATTAGCATCAACAAAATAAATACACCTAGCCTCCTTGTCGGCGGGTGATTTAAGCGTTAGGAATAAAAAATTATCATGACAAAGAAATCTCTGGAATATTGCTCGTTGAGTTACCTAAATATATGGCTCTCAACAGATAGAAAATGCTGTAAAGCCTTGGAAAGTGGGAACAGGAAGGAAAAGCTTGAAGCCTTGAAAAATGCTGCGAGCGCGTACCGTATAGCAAGAAATCTACCAAGCAAATATGAAGAGGAGTCCGGCAAGAATAGATATGAACCAGTGGTGGAAATATTGGAAACAGTTAAAAAACCGGATCTTGGAGTTAATCCAGTAGCAAAGATCAAAGAAATAGAAAAGGCAATATCAAAACAATACGGAAACAGAAGTGTTCTTTCTTTAACAACAAAATTTATGTGGCTTACGTTCAAAAAACCAGTTCTTATCTATGATTCACAAGCGAGAATCGCCCTAGAAACCCCTGTTGGGGATTTAAATGCATTCTATTCCAAGTGGAAAGAAGCTTACGAGGCAAAGAAGCATGAGGTAGCGCAAGCATGCGATAAGTTGCCGTCGGTTTATCTATACTCAGTAGACCAACAGCAAGGCACTAAATCTTATGTGGAAGAGATTGCTTCATCAGACTGGTTTAGAGAGCGAGTGTTTGATATTTATCTGTGGAACAGAGGATTAGATTCCTAACAAAAAAATCCAGAGGGATTGGTTTCGTCGCTGGCGCTCCTCAACCAGCCCCTCATTTTAAGCGTTGTCGCGGACACCTCGCGCCCGCGACAACAGAGCGGTAGATTTCACCCCTGGTTAGTGCTCCAAACAATCGTAAGTACCCACCAAATGAACTTCAGTAAAACACCGCCAGCCAAATAGCCGGGCGTGAGGTAAACGTCACTCGATGGCGGGTCTGCGCGGGCAGGTTCAGCGCATCGCCCCGCGTTAACCAAACCCGCTCGCCATCAGCGAATTCGATTTCGGCCTCTCCCTCCAGTAGTAACACCCACTCGTGTTCGTCCTGGTCGTACCAGAAACCCTCGGGCGAAGCATGGCCATTGGAAACGATCCTCTCGATGTGCACTGGCCCCTGCTGAAGCAGCACGGTGAATGCTTCCTCCGTCAGATCAGCCGGCAGGGGATGGAACAGATTCATGTCGGACCTCAAGGACGCCTAAACCTGACCTGCAAGGAACAGGCATCGGGCATACAACCGCTGCTGTCACAGGCATCCGGACAGGCATCGGGCAAGCAGTCCAGCACGGCGTCCCGGCGGCGTTTGCGGCGCTCCTGCTCCTCCTGATCGGCCGCCAACGCCTGGAGCGCGACGCAACAGGCCCGCAAACGTTGCCGGAGGAGCGACAACGTGAACCAAAGTCCGTGAGTCATTAACATTTGTCGAGCGTACTCCGAACAGGACGGGCCGCCATACCGCACTCGATGCGCGCAACAGAACCCCTTGTGCGGGGACAAATAGCGTTGATAGGCGGTGATGGCCGCAATGGCGAAACGATCCAGGCGGTTCATGGCTGCTTTAGTAGTGAGGCATCCTCCTTCATTGCTAATCCTTCCTGATGTACGCGCCGGTTATCCCTCGCCAGACAAAGGCAAATTAGAATATCCCGGAATCATCCGACTCGCCAGATTCTTCTGGAATAGGGCGATGTGCTGACCCGGTTGCGTTATCATGGCGTTCTATCGCTGGTGGACGGGACACATGCGAAACTGCACCGTCGGCTAAACAGCAGACTTTGTACCGCTCCCGAGGATGACATGATGCGAATTCTATTGGTCAAGCCCCAAGCCCACCTCCAGACTGTGTTGGGCTTGCAACGCTTTCAGTGTCTGGAGCCGCTGGAATTTGGCTATCTGGCCGCCGCTATCCCGGCCGAGCACGAGATACGGGTGCTGGACCTGCGGCTGTACCGCTGGGCTAATTCGGCGTTTGAACGGGAACTGGCGCGCTTCCGGCCTGATCTGGTCGGTTTTACGGCTTACAGTCATGAATCGGGCGCCATGAAACGATTAGCCGGCAAGGTGCACCAGTTATTGCCGAAAACGCGCATTGTGGTCGGCGGCCATCACGCCACGGTAGCACCGGGTGACTGCAACATTCCCGATATTGATTACATCGTGCGCGGCGAGGGCTGCGCGCCGTTTCGCGATCTGGTGGCCGCATTGCACAAGGGCGAGGAACCGGAAGGCATCGCCAATGTGCTGCTGACCGGCGAAGGTTTCGACGCGATGGCCGCCGCGAATTGGCCCCGCTACCCGGACCCGCGCACCTTGCCATTGCCCCGACGCGACCTATGGGACAGCCGATCGTATTACTGTGTCTGGGTTTGCGAAAATCCACGCGATTGGCAAGCGCTTTACCCACGAGTGGCCATGGCGCGCACCTCTTACGGTTGCAAGATGACCTGTTCGTTCTGCATCGTGCCTTTCCTGAGCGGCACAACCCACATGCCGCGCCTGGTTGAAGTGGTGGCGGAGGATCTGGCGAACACCCCGGTCGATCACATTTATTTTGCCGACGACGAGAACTTTATCGACGAGCAATTCGGTTTTGAACTGGCCGAGGAACTGGAAAAGCGCGGCGTCCGGAAACGCTACTTCGCCTGGGCGCGCGCCACGACGATCCTGCGTTACCCGGAGCTGATGCGTCGGTGGAAAGAAATTGGCCTCGACGGCGTTTTTGTCGGCTTTGAATTCGTCACCAATGCAGAGCTGAAAGCGGTGCGCAAGGGCGGCACCATCTCGCACAACGAGCGCGCCCTGGACACCCTGCGCAGTCTGGGCATCGCCTGCCATGCGGCGTTCATGGTGCGCCCAGAGTACGGTTACGCCGAGTTTGAGCGGTTGCGTGATTACGTTAACGCGCTGCCGCCGGTGCAATGCAGTTTCACCGTCTGCACGCCCTCGCCGGGCACCGCCGATTATGAAGCGGCGCGGCCTTCATTCTGGGTCGGCGATGCTTATGACCTGCATGATTGCATGCATCCCGTCACCCCGACCGCCCTGCCGTTGCGCGAATTTGGGGAGTTGCTCGCCCGCCAGCTTCATGAGGCCAGTCGGCATAATCCCTTGCGAGTCGAGCGCCATCCGATCCGGCCCTGGGAGCTGGTTCGGGCCATTGCCGCCGAAAAACGCTATGAACAGGCATTCCGGCAACTTTATCGGGATTTTCCCCGCGAACTCTGGGATTGGTCAGGAAGGGATGCAACGGGTGCAGGGTTGGAGGCGACTCCCATTTCAGGCTAATCATGCTAAGGTTTTTCAGTGACTGAAAACCTTAACTCGGGAGATGAGCAATGAAATTCAAATTGCTGGCAAGCCTTATCGGAATTCTGGCCTTGACGCTGCTAGGCTGCGTGTCCAATCCGGTCTACAACATCACCGATGCGCCGGTAACCACAAGTACGCGCGGCTATCAGGCTCGGGATGTCCGCAACGCCATTTTGCAAGCCGGCGCTTCGCTCGGTTGGCAGATGAAGGATGCGCGTCCCGGACTGATCATTGGCACCCTGAACGTGCGCGATCACATGGCCCAGGTCGAGATTCCCTACGACCGGCGCAGCTATAGCATTGTTTACCGCGATAGCTATAACCTGGATTACGATGGCGTCAATATTCACAAGAACTACAATGGCTGGGTGCAGCGCCTGAGCACCGAGATCAACGCGCGGCTTAGCGTGTTGTAATTTGGCTTTACACCTCCCCTATGCCGCTACTGATCTTCGCGGTCGTTCTGCTGACCCTGTTTGCCATTGAATTACTGGAGTCCGTGCAAGCGGCCGTTATCCAGCCGTTCACCGGCGTCATTGCCCAGACCAGCGCAATTCTGCTTCAGTTGTTTGACAGCTCTGTCCAAGCTGAAGGTATCGTGTTGCGTGATGCAGCGACCGGAGCAGCCGTCAGCATTCGACCCGGCTGCAACGGCGTCGAGGCCATGATCGTGGTGATGGCTGCCATCGCGGCCACGCCAGCGGGTTGGAAATACCAGTTGATGGGACTCGGACTGGGTTTTGCGGCGATTCAGGCGCTGAATCTGGTCCGGATCATCAGCCTGTTCTATCTGTTGCAATGGAACCCAGTTTGGTTTGAATGGGCGCATCTCTATCTCTGGCAGGCGCTCATCATGCTGGATGGCTTGATCGTTTATCTGCTGTGGGTGCGGATGCTGCCGCCGCCAGCGACCAGGAATCCCCTTTCCACGCCGGCGGTCTCGCCATGATGCCGCGTCGTTCGATCGATCGCTTCCTTCTCCGCGTTCTGTTGTGGTTGGCGCCGGCGTTCGCAATCTGGTATGCGCTGGCGCCGCTGTTGTTGACGCCGGTCGCGGGCTGGACCCACGTCACCCTCAGCCACTTCTTTTCACAGGCTATCGCTGCCGTCGAACAGCAAGGCACAGCGGTTGATATCGTTACGCGGTTTGTTGTCGCCGCGCCTGCGGCGGGCGCGGCGTCGCCCGATGCCCAAGGGCAATTGGTGTTTGCGATCAATGCCCTGAAGTATGCCTATGGTTTGCCAGTACTGCTGGCGCTGACCCTGGCGGCGCCTACCGCCATTGGTGAAAAACTGTACCGCGCCGTTATGGGCGGTGTGTTGCTGTTGCCCGTGCCAGTCTGGGGCATTTCCTGCGAGGCGCTCAAGGTGCTGGTGTTTCAGATGGACCCTGCAATTGCCGAGCAGATGGGCACAACACCGCTGACGCGGGAATTATTGGCGCTGGCGTATCAGTTAGGGTATTTGATTCTGCCGGCGGTGACGCCAATTCTGATCTGGGCGGCGTTCCACCGGGATTTCCTGGGCAAGTTGTTGCCGCAAATGCGACGGGCGACGCCGTCTGTTGCCACTGGTGAATGATTGAAACACCGCCCCTCCCCCACCGGGAGTTGACCATTACCCACATTTATTCTCTAGAGCTGTTGGCCTGCGCGGACGCTGGCATGGGAGCCGGCAACGAGCAAGCTCAGTACCTGTAATCCCCGCCATAACGTCCGCACTCCGGGCATTCCATCCCTTTTTCGGTTCAAATGCCCTCCTAGGCAACCGATCCGCAGCACTGCTTGATGAATCGTTAATGCAGCGGAAGTGATGGCGCTGCTCCAGCAACACACGGTGGACACCGGGCAAATCTTCACCTCTGAGGCGTTGGAAGCAGGGTGGACGTTGACCCAAGGGCAACCCTGGCTGGTCAATGCGCTGGCCTATGAAAGCTGTTTCCGGATGCGCGAAGGGCGGGATCGAAGCCAGCCGATTACCGTGGAAAGGATCGACCAAGCCAAGGAAAACCTGATCCTGCGCCGGGTAACGCATTTGGGTCAATTGGCCGACAAGCTGCGCGAGGCGCGGGTGCGCCGGGTCATCGAACCCATGCTGGCGGGCGCGGCGTTGGGTGAAGTTCCCGACGACGATATTCGCTATCTGATCGATCTGGGCCTGTGCCAGATGGCTGGAGGTCAAGGCTTGACCATTGCCAATCCGATCTACCGCGAAGTGTTGCCGCGCATGCTGGCGTTCACCCCGCAAGCCTCGCTCCCGCAAATCGCCCCGACGTAGGGTACTGCAAAGATTCATCCGTAAATGTACGCCAAGCGGTATACCAGCACTATTCAACTTCTTGTGTACTGTAATAAAAGGATTTTTTCTATTGAACATCTCTATCAAATAAAGTGACGAGAAAAACGCTCGTTCAAACAGGCACTATGTGCCCAAGAAAACCATGATTTTAATCGTCCATCAGTGTCAGAAAAAATTACATTTCACGTTTTTCTGGACGCATACCCACCCTAACGCCTATTTCGAGAGGCCGATCCTGCCGGATGGTTCAGCAACGATAAGCCTTAGCGTACCTTTACGGGCGAATCTTTGTGATACCCTTACTTGACGATTTTGCAGCGACCCGGCGACTGTGTGCGCTAGAGCAAACTTCCGGCGCTGACCGACTGCCGGTGATTGCGCTGACCGCGAATGCCCTGGCCAGCGACCGGGAGTTAGTCTGACAGCGGGGATGGATGACTATCTCAGTAAACCGTTTACTACGGCGCAACGGGATGCTGTGCTGACGCGCTGGTTGCCTCAGCGCGGCTCAGACGCGCATTCTCCACCCGCGCCGGTTTCCCTGGCCACGGAGTCAACCGAGGATAGCGAAGAATCGGCGATTCTGGAGGAATTCCAACTGGCGCAGATTCGTGCTTTACACTGGGAAGGATCGCCCAATCCATTGACTCGGGTGATTCAGCTTTATCTGGAAAATGCGCCCCGGCAAATCGAGGCGCTGTGCGCCGCCATCGTGGCGGCGGATGCTCCGCAAATTCGGGCAGCCGCACACGCGCTGAAGTCGGCCAGTACAACTTTGGGGGCGATGGTGATGGCGACGACTTGCCAGAGTCTGGAAACCATAGGCCGGGAAAACTGCCTGGAGAACGCGGTCGCCGTCTTTGCCGATTTGGAACAGATCTTCGCGCAAACCTGTGGAGCATTGACCGCCTTGCCCGAAGCTCACAAACTATCCCTGGCGTCCGCGTGACGCTCAACCTCACTCCTATGCTACCGAGGCACTCTCCTCACATGAACGCCGAAGCCTCTTCCCAACCTCCCAGGGTGCTGGTGGTTGACGACGATGAAACGACTCGCTTTCTGGTCAGCCTGACGCTTGAACAGGCGGGCTTTCAGGTCGAGCAGGCGGCGAATGGTCGCCACGCCCTGACCGTCTTCGATACGACGGCTCCTGACCTGGTAATCATGGATGTGATGATGCCGGAACTGGATGGTTTTGCCGCCTGCGCCGAATTACGCCAGCGACCGGATAACGCATTGTTGCCAATTCTAATGATGACTGGTCTCGATGATCATGAGTCGATCGATCAGGCGTTCAATGCTGGGGCCACCGATTTTATTACCAAGCCGATCAGTTATCCATTGCTGGGCTATCGGGTGCGATACCTGCTGCGCGCCAGCGCCGCGATGGCGCGTTTGCAGGAAAGTGAGCGGCGGCTTGCGACCGCCCAGCGTATGGCGCAATTGGGATATTGGCAGTGGAGCCGGGATCAGGAGCGCCTTCGCCTTTCAGACGGCGTATGCGCTGTCCTGGGCTTTGAAGCTACAACTCCCGATATTACATTGCCCGTGTTACTCAACTTCGTTCACGAGGAAGACCGTTCTCAGGTCTGGCAATGGTTTACCGACGTTTGTAAACACGGCAACTCGCAAGGAATCAATTATCGGATTTTGGATACGCGGGGCGTTGTGCATCATGTCCGACAACAAGTCGAGACGTTGTTTGACGATGAGCACCGTCCGCTTCAGTTATATGGCACCTTGCAGGACATTACCGAACTGCGGCGGGCCGAGGACCGCATCCGGGAACTGGCCTTCACTGACGCTTTGACGCAACTGCCCAACCGCTCTTTGTTCAGGGATCGCCTTGGTGAAACCATCAAACTCGCCAAACGGCATGATCGCATATTCGCCCTATTGTTCATGGATTTGGATAATTTCAAACGCATTAACGATACTCTCGGCCATCGCATTGGCGATCTGCTGCTCCAGGCCACCGCGGATCGCTTGCGCGAATGTCTGCGCGCCAGCGACGCGGTCGGTCGCGAAAACCTTGACAATCTGGATGACGGCCTCACACGGACACGATGTAATATCGCTCGGCTTGGCGGCGATGAATTCACGATTTTGCTTTCCGAAATTCGTCGCTGCGAGGATGCCGCCGTCGTTGCCGAACGTATCCAGAAGCGCCTATCGCGACCTTTGACGCTTGAAGGCCACGAAGTTTTCATCACGCCTAGCATCGGCATCGCCATTTTTCCCCATGATGGCGACGATGCGGAAACCTTGATCAAAAATGCCGACATGGCGATGTATTCAGCCAAGCATCAGGGACGAAATCTCTATCGTTTTTATGATGCTTCGCTCAATGAAACCGCCTTGCAGCGTTTAAGTATGGAAAATCAGTTACGCAAAGCCATTGAGCAGAATGAACTGTCTCTGCATTACCAGCCGCAACTCGACTTATCTAGCGGTCGGATCTGTGGCGTCGAGGCGCTGGTGCGCTGGCAAAATCCGGTACTGGGTTTCGTTTCCCCCCTCGATTTCATTCCGCTGGCTGAGGAAACCGGTCTCATTATACCCATCGGCGCATGGGTGTTGCGCACCGCCTGTCAGCAAGCGCGCGCCTGGCAGGATGCTGGCTACGGTTTGTCGCGCATGGGCGTCAACATCTCGGTTTTGCAGTTTATACAACCTGATTTTCCCAGTCTGGTGGCGCGGATTCTGGAAGAGACCGGGCTTAGCGCCGAGGCTCTGGAACTTGAGATTACCGAAAGTTTGTTGATGAAGGACCCCGAGGGCGCTAACCACACGCTTCAGGGACTTAAGGCGTTGGGCGTACAACTGGCTATCGATGATTTTGGAACCGGCTACTCCAGCCTGAGCCGACTCAAGCAGCTCCCCCTGGATCGACTCAAGATTGACCGGGCCTTTGTGCAGGAAGTCAACACTTGCCCCGATGACGCTGCCATCACCACCGCAGTCATTGCTATGGCGGAAAGCATGGGATTGCGCGTTATCGCAGAAGGAGTGGAAAACGAGGCGCAACTGGGCTTTTTAAGGGATAAGCGCTGTGATGAAATTCAGGGGTACTACTTGAGTCGACCCCTGCCGGCTGATGAGATCGCCGTGTTGCTGCATCAATATCGGCAACGCATCGAGCCAATCAGCCAGGCATAAACCCCTTGCGCTTCAATGCCGAACAGCCGCCCGCTGTAGAAAGCGCGCTGCTTCCGCCTTCAGCCAGATCTCTCCCCCATCGCCCAGCAATTCAATGGGTCCTGTTAAATACAAGGCGCCGTGGAGACGATCGCCGCGCAGCTCAACAGCGAGGTCGAGTAGGATCGGTTCGACGACGAT
>JAGRHM010000232.1:22289-29812 GCA_020445005.1 Candidatus Competibacteraceae bacterium
ACCTCGGCGCGCGCATAACCGGCTTCCCGACAGTGTTCGATCAGCGCAAATGCTAATTCACGATTCGCAAACGCCGTAAGCGCTTCCAGAATTGCGCTCAAGCGCACCTCGACCTGGCGCAAGCGTTGAGGATACGGACGTTGCTGGTCGTTTTCTAAACTGATGGCCTGTCTGAGATCGGCGAACGCTTCCGGCAGCGCGCCAGAATGAAACCCTGGCCGTAGTAAGATATACAGCGTTTCCCCGTGTGGTCCAAAGCGCGCCGGTTGTACGCGATCCGGGTGATTTGCGCAGTACAGCTTCCAGTTTTCCTTGAGTTCCCAGCCCAGAAATCCAAACAGGCCGGGCGACAAAAAGACCGTTAGGGTGACCAGCGGCAGACTGATGAATGCGGGCAAAACCGGATTGAGCAGCGCCAGTAATGCGATCGTCATCGCGGGAAAAAACGGCATCATCAGTTTGTCCGCCACCAGCACCACTGGGACATGTTTGATCGGATTCACTTGTGGCTCAACCAGTACAGCCACATAGAAATGGATCAAATAGTTGCACACCCCCCAGATCGGCCCAACGATCGCCTTAGCGATGGTGACATCCCGCCTTTCATCGTGGTGATGACTGACCCGTTCGTCGACCCGATGCAGACGCTGTTCCATGCCGTGCATCAATCCGTTAAACAGATCGATCACCCAATGCAACAGACCGACTAGCAGGGTGTGATGGACCCGTCTCCAGAACCCGACGAGGTGGGTAATAGCGCCATCCATTATCCGGCGTCCAAATGAACTGTTGCGCAGAATGCCGCCGAGAATGAAACCCAGCGTCAGCAGAAAAGCCGGCAAGCCCTCGACATGCAAACCGAGGCCGTGGGCAATACCCATCAGCGGTAGCGCCAGAACCAGACCGATCAGCAGCGGTTCCAGCAAGTAACGCGAACCTTTGCGAACCAACGGATAACGCAGCCAGCGGACCGCCCGTTTCCAGCGCAACCATTGCGTCAATCGCCGGTACAGGAATTCTACGAAGAACCAGCGCCAGCCACGCGCTAAAGCAGCGACCATGCTCCGCCCCGGTTGCGTGTAGAGCATGATGATCAACATCAGACCCACCCCCAGCACCGATCCAGGATTGACCAGTTGTATTGGGCCTTCGAGGGCTGGTATCGCGCTCAGCAAGTAACCCAGGGCTTCCAGACCGATGAAAGCGCTGCTGAATGGCAACAGCAAAAAGCGGGTGATCCAGCGGCCCGCCGCCGCGCCAAACAGCGGGGCGCTTAATTGTTGCAACCCTTTCAGGTAAAACTCGCCGGGTTGATAAACTCCGGGCAATGTCATTCTGGCCTGGCGATCGAAGCGCGCCAGTTGATCTCCGAGGAGCAGTTCACGCCAGCCGGTATCCGGCAGACGCAATTCATTGCGCGCTACCGCGTCGCGCAGGTCGGTAAAGCGTAAATGCCAACGGCGCAGGATGATCTCGAACAGTTCTTCCTCAAGAATATTTCGCGCCATCCGCTGATGAAGATCATGAGGGATGAAACCCGCGCTATCGAATAATTCACGCAGGCGCGGCTGCAATTGCTGGCGGAGTCGTTGACTGATCTGATGGCCCAGAATCCGCAGAGGCGTACTGAAATAAGCGGCTTCGGCCCCGGACCACGATGATTGCTCAAGGCGAGTTCTCGCCGCATTCAGGGCGCGCAGGGCTTTCAGCGAACCCTGGAAGGGCAAGCCCAATTGCAGAGGTTGCCGGCGGCGACTCCACAGCCTGACCAGCGGTTGCAAGCGGTAATAAGCGGTACGCCCCTCCAGGACAATGTGCTCCAGGTCATGCAGCAGCAGGGAATACGGAGTGGATGACCGCGCGGTGGCCGGCTCGTCCAGCAAGCGCCCGATCAAATGCTCCAGGATTCGCGTGCATCGCGCATCCAGTTTCCAGGTTGCGGCGAGATTATGGGCGAGCGCTTCAATGATTTCCTCCTGACGCTCGCGCAAGGTTCGCAACACGGCTTCTTCCTCATGTCCGCTCTGCACCGCCGGGAATGCGGTTTCTTTTTCTCTTGCCGGCAGAGAATGACCGACGATTTGCCGATATTGCTCAACCGCCCGGCACAAATCGTGAAGCGCCGCCCCATAGCGACCGGTCATCTCCGCTCGGAAAGCGGTTTGGACAAAATGGCGAAATCCTTGCAAGCGAATCGCCGCCGCCCATGTGGCCACTGCCTTTTGATCAAATGCGACGGACCAGCGATCGAACAGCAGGGCCAGCGGCAGAATGAATGGCGTTAGATATCCGGTCAGACTGCGCCAGAGCGCGGCCAGTCCACCGGATTTTCGCGTCAAGGTGGACGCTTGCCGCAGGGCTTCCTGGCAGCGCGACGCAAAGCGCGGGGCGATCTGATGGTTTTCCGCCGCCGTCGAGGGTGGACGGGACGGTAGCCTGCCAAAAGCGGAGAAAGGTTTTGTCAGCAGAGGCAGGACGGTATTGGCGCCTTCGGCTAGGTCGGGATCGTTGCGACCGAACGGCAGACGAAGCGGTAATTCCGGCTCGTAATCGGGAGCGTCGTTAAAACCGGAAGGCCGACTTCGGGTTAACAAATGCGGCCAACGACTGCCGTGCCGGGGCTGTGGTAGATCCAGGCCGCTGTCCTTCAGCCAGCGATCCAACGCTGTCCAGTCCTGGATGGCTGGAAAGAAATAGGCCCGCGCGCCGGGGATAAAATAACGCAGGTAAGTGACAAAGCCGACCCATTGGCGGCACAGCGTTTCATCATCCAGCCCCAGCGCGACCTGGCGATCCTGTTCGAGCAAGGCCCGCGCCTCGCGAAACCCGCATTCGCCGATTCGTTGTATTAATCCCTGTGCGCCAAACGCATCCTGATCCTGATTATCATGACGCGCGACTTGCCAGGCACGCGCTACCTCGGCCTCGAACCGGCGTCCCCAGTAATCGCGCAGCCAATGTGCAGGAGTGCCTACGGCCAACTCTTGAGAGGATGGCGCAGGCAACAGAATCACCCAATCCGGTAGATTCAGTCCCTCGATCACCGACAACACATCGGGATTCTCGTCCTCCAGACCGATCAGCAACACCTTACGTGGTATCAGGTAATGCCGAAGCAGCGGGATAGCCAGATTGGATGATCCCTCGCCCAGATGGCGGCGAACCAGGCGCTGCAACATGCGAGGATGGAAAAGAAACACGCCTTCCGCCGGACGAAGTACGCGCCGACGAAAAGCGCGCGCGGTTAATCGGGATGACATGGCGATGGTCGATGCTTTAATAGGTATAAGCTATCCATTCTTTTGTTATATTCAATTTTTTAAAAATCGGACTTTTTGCCATAGTGATGGTACAGGTAATGTCGCCTGCATGATTCACAGGAGCTTGCTCATGTCCGAGACTAAAACTCTTCTGACCACTGCCGCTGGTGCGCCCGTTGCCGATAATCAGAACAGCCTGAGCGCCGGGCCGCGTGGTCCATTACTCATGCAAGATGTCTGGCTGATGGAAAAATTGGCGCACTTTGATCGTGAAGTGATTCCAGAGCGGCGCATGCACGCCAAGGGTTCCGGCGCTTTCGGCACATTCACCGTCACTGCTGATATTTCCCGGTACACCCGCGCCCGGTTTCTGTCCGAAGTCGGTAAAAAGACGGAAGTGTTTGCGCGCTTCTCGACTGTGGCCGGCGAGCGCGGCGCGGCGGACGCGGAACGGGATATTCGCGGCTTCGCGATCAAATTCTATACCGGGGAAGGCAATTGGGACATGGTGGGGAATAATACGCCCGTATTTTTCCTACGCGACCCGCTGAAATTTCCTGACCTTAATCATGCCGTCAAGCGCGACCCTTGCACCAATCTACGCAGCGCCAATAACAACTGGGATTTCTGGACGTTGCTGCCGGAAGCCTTGCATCAAATCACGATTACCATGAGTGATCGGGGCCTGCCGCGCAGTTATCGCCACATGAACGGTTACGGCAGCCATACCTACAGCTTCATCAACGCCGCCAATGAGCGGTTCTGGGTCAAGTTTCATTTCAAGACGTTACAGGGTATCGAGTACCTTACCGATGAGGAAGCCGAGGAAGTCGTTGGCAAGGATCGCGAGAGCTTCCAGCGCGACCTGTTTGAGGCCATCAAAAACGGCGATTTTCCCAAGTGGCGCTTCTGTGTCCAAATTATGCCGGAGGCCGACGCTAACGCTTATTCCATTCATCCCTTTGATCTGACCAAGGTCTGGCCGCATCAGGATTATCCGTTGATCGAAGTGGGCATCCTGGAGTTGAACCGCAATCCGGAAAATTACTTCCGCGACGTGGAACAGGCGGCGTTTAATCCAACCAATATCGTGCCGGGTATCGGTTTTTCCCCCGACAAAATGTTGCAGGGTCGGCTGTTCTCCTATGGCGACGCCCAGCGTTACCGGCTAGGGGTAAACCACTACCAGGTTCCAGTCAATGCCCCCAAATGCCCATTCCATACTTTCCATCGCGATGGGTTCATGCGGGTTGATGACAACAAGGGCCGTGAAGTCGGCTACGAGCCAAACAGCTACGGAGCTTTGCAGGAACAGCCGGATTTTCGCGAGCCGCCGCTCAAGCTGACCGGCGACGCCGACCGCTGGAATTATCGGGAAGACGACGCCGACTACTTCTCACAAGCCGGCAATCTGTTCCGCATCATGCGGCCTGATGAGCAACAACGGTTGTTCGAGAACACCGCGCGTTCCATCGGCGGCGCCGAGCGCCGGATTCAATGGCGCCACATTCGTCATTGCCATGCCGCCGATCCGGCTTACGGTCAAGGCGTAGCGGATGCGTTGGGCGTTTCATTGCAAGAGGCGCTGACCAATGCGTAATACCAGACTTTAATATGCAGGGACCTGCTTGCGGACGATAACCCACAAAATCGTCTGCAAGCAGATTGCTACAGTTAATGGGTTGGTTTTTGTACAGGCCCTGACCTTTCACTTCCCTCGCCCGCTTCCGGGAGAGCGGTTGGGGGAAGGGTTTAGCACACATCAAAGTAAATCAAAAAAACCACTTACCCCCTATTTTTTAATAAAACAAAACGGTTGACCATCTGTGACAGACCTTTCTCAATTTTTAAGCATACTTGGCTTCGAAAATGCCGGACATAGCCGCTGGATACGCCGGTTCGACTATCCGGCAACAGGTGAATATGTCATTACCGTTGACACCGACCGTAAAGTCATTGATTACCCGCGCCCCATCATCCTGGGAGACCGCACGACGAGTAATCTCGATCACCCGGAAAACTTTGTCGTGCTGGAATGCGTCTGCCGTTTGCTGAACAAGGGCTATGACCCCGCCACACTCATTCTGGAAAAACGCTATCAGTTGGGGCGCGGAGCTTCGGGCGGTAAAAGCGATATCACCGTCTTGCAGCGCGCTCCCGACCCTGCCGAGCAGGAAAACGCGCCGCCGCTGCTCATTATCGAGTGCAAGACCCCTGGCACCGAACACGATGCTGAAAAGCGCAAAACGATCGAAGAAGGCGGGCAACTCTTTGGTTACTTCCAACAGGATCGCAGCGCTACCCACTTGTGTATTTACTCTTCACAAATTTTTGAATTGACTGGTGAAATCGAATATCGCAGCGACATCATCCAGGTCAAAGACACGGATGAAGCTCGTGAAAAGTTTGCCAAAAAGGAAAAGGCTGAAAATCATTCCGCCGCCCGCCAAGCCGTGCCGCTTTTTGAACACGCCCACAACCGTGAAACCCTCCACCACGCCTGGAAGACGACCTACTCCGGCTAGTTTCACAGCCGGGGTATTTTCGAGGAAGAGTTTACGCCCTACGCCATCGGCTACCTGCCGCTGCGCCGCAAGGACCTCAAGGAATTCAACGGCCAGAACGGTAGCACCAAGGTCTTTAATACCTTCATGGAGATTCTGCGGCACAACAATGTGTCCGATAAGGAAAACGCTTTCAACCGCCTGTGCGCTATCATTCTCGCCAAACTGGTGGATGAAGATCGCGGCGAAACCGATATTCTCGATTTTCAATGGTTTCCTGACAAAGACGCTCCGGAAGAACTGATCGACCGTCTGCAACGCCTCTACAAGCGCGGCATGAAGGACTCCCTCGGCGAAGAAATCACCTACTTCGAGGAAAGGGACATCGACAACGCTTTCATGGCCCACCGGCGCGACATGGCCCGTAACGAGGTCAAAAAGATCTTCCGCGCCCTCAAGTTCTACACTCTAATAATGACTTTGCTTTTAAGGAGGTGCATAACCGCAAGCTTTTCGAGCAAAACACGCAAGTGGTCCGCGAGGTCGTAGAACTGTTCCAGGGCTATCGGCTGAAATACACCAGCAAGCAGGCTTTCCTGGGCAATCTGTTTGAACTGTTGTTGAACAGCGGCTTCAAGTAGTCCGAAGGTCAGTTTTTTACCCCCATTCCCATCGCCCGCTTCATCGTGCGCTGTTTGCCGCTGCGCGAGCGCATGACCGCCGCCCATGCTACGGGCGACGCGCGGGTGATTCCCAAGGTGATGGATTACGCCTGCGGCAGCGCCCATTTTCTCACCGAGGTGATCGAGGAGCTTCAGGAAGACCTTGCCGCCCTTGACCTTCCGCAACAAGTCAACACCACTTGGGCGCGGGATTGCGTCTGGGGGATCGAAAAAGATTACCGTCTGGCCCGCACCGCCAAGATCGCCCTGTTCCTGCACGGCGCAGGCGACGCCAATATTCTTCATGCGGATGGCCTCGAACATGACGACGCCCTGCCCAGACCCGGTGCTCTGGATGTGCTGATCGCCAATCCGCCGTACTCAGTCAAGGATTTCAAGCAGCACCTTAACCTCCGCCACAACCGTTTTACCCTGCTGCCTCATCTCACCTCGAACAGCGGCGAGATTGAAACGCTCTTTGTCGAGCGGGCCGCGCAACTTCTGGCGATAGGCGGGTTGGCCGGTTTGATTTTGCCGTCATCCATTCTCAGCAACAGCGGCATCTACCAGCGCGCCCGCGCCCTGCTGCTGGAAAAATTCCTGGTGCGTGGCATCGTTGAACTGGGCGGCAGTGCTTTTATCGCCACCGGCACCAACACGATCATTCTCCTGTTGGAACGGCGTTTTGACACCCACCGCGATCACTTCGCCATCCGCGCCGACGCCCTGTTTCACGAAGAGAAATGCCCCAACGACGCCGATTTTGCCGACAGCGACCTGCTGCTGGCCTATAGTGCCGCGGCCGGGCTGGATTTTGCTCTTTACTGTCAATGGCTCGCTGATCCTGACAACGAATTGCCCGCTGACCTTGAAAATACGCCGCTGTTCATCGCCTATCAGCGCGAGTTTGACGAGTTGACGGAAACGAAACGGCGTAGGGAACAAAAGACTTTCCAGAAACAAACAGAAGACGATCAGCAGGCCGAAATGCGTGGTAATTTGTTGGTTTACTGCCGTCAGGCGAAGAAGACCAAGTTTGTTTACATCGCCCTCGCCCATACAAAAAAAAAAAAAAAGGGCGAAATCATTCCGCAATA
>JAGRHM010000233.1 GCA_020445005.1 Candidatus Competibacteraceae bacterium
CCAGTTGTTGCAGCGGATGGATAATTCGACTCAGGACCCCCAACACCAGCACACCCACCAACAGCGCTCCCCCGAGCATGACGCTCAGCACCAATTGGTAGGTCGCGCGAATATCCGCCTGGAGCGCGACTTGACTCAGGGTCAGCGTGACAAATCCAAGGACGGTGGGCGCGTTGGCCAATTCCTCCGTCGACAGCATTAAGGGGTTACTCAATACGGGTTCCGGTTCAAGGCGAACGGCGGCGATCATCACCCAATGCGACTGATCCTCGACAAGACGAGTGTCCTCTTGCGCCGCTTCCAAAACAGTTTGGTCTGGAATCACCGGACGCGCGCCTAACGCCAGGAGCGCCTCACCCGAAGCGTTCAGCAGGGCAATACCGGCGACATTTGGATAACCCACCGCCGTCTCCAAACGCGGCTCGACGTTTTCGACGGCGCGTTGAATCAGCGCCAAGCGACTATCCCTCGCCAACTGCTCGGCAATGGCGCGACCCTGGGCCACTAAAGCCTCACGAAAATGGGCGCTCAAGTGCGATCCAAGCACCATGACGACACCCACCGTTAATAGGGCAATCCCGGTAAAATAGACGCCTCCAAGGACTTGACGAAGGGTAAAGGGCCGTCGCAAAACAGGCATCAGTCAAAATATCTTAAGGTTGAGGAAACAGGAGGCTAGCACGCTGGATCACGTCATCGCGCAAGGTGATGCCCAAGTGACGAGCGGTTCGGTGGTTGAGGGCGAGCCGGGCGGCGCGGGTGAACGCCCAACCCTTGGCCATTGGGGCAACGTCAGGGTGTAGACGCTGGCCCAGTTCCACCCCAACCCCTTTATAATCGGGATATAATGCAAACAGAAACCCCCGCTTGGCATGCGCCACCGTATCGGAAAATACCGCGATTTTGCGGCGCCATGCTTCTTCCAAGACGAAGGGATAGAGCAACTCGGTGTTTAAATCGAGAGTGCTTTTAGCAAACCAAAGGGCGGTGGTTTGCGGATCGAGCGTTTTGAAGACGTGGGTCAACTCGCGGACGGCTGATTCTGTATCGGTAACTTTAATGGGGTCGACACGCAATCCTCTCTGGGTTGCTGCGGGCTGAACCCATGACATCCATTGGTCATCGCGCGCATGGTAAACCGCAATAACCCGTTCGATGCCCGGTAACACCTCGTGGAGCGTTTGCAGGTAGAGGTCGGGATCGATGACCAAGCTCACGCCAGGCCAAGGTACTTGACCAGGCAGGGCATTGAGTGCGCCGACCAAAACCGGTCCCTCGGTCCAGTCCGCCTGATAAATTTGTAACGCTCTTTGGCCCAGGAGCAGGAGCGCCGCGCCGCGCCGCGCCGTCAACCAATGGCGGATATTGGCCCGATCCGGTGTCGGAGGCAACGCAAGGGTCTCTGGCGACCTCTCCACCGTTTGCGCAACGCCGATCATGATCTGTTCGAAGACCTGTTGGTAGGGCGGTGGAGCCTCTGGATAAAGGATAAGTACTGTAGGATCGGCGGCCCATGCTGCTTGGCACAGCCACCACAGCAAACCCCAGGCGACCGCGCGGCTCACGAGATGCTCGTTCCGGTCAGCGATTAAGGTCTACCTGGTAACCAGTCCATCGGAGATAAAATGTCATGAAGTCTCCCCGAACGCTCCTCTGCCACGATCCACACCGTGGTTGGATCGCCCTCCTCTTGACCCTGTTGTGGTTGGCGGCTTGCGGGCCAGCACCGGCGCCGGTCGACTCGATTGCCACGGCAACGTACTACCAGAATCCGGCCGGCTTGGCGCAGGCCTGGCGGCAACCGGTGGCCGCCACCTACCGGGACTCTTTTGAGTATCAACACAACGCGGCCTTCTGTGGACCGGCCACCGTGATCAATGTCTTCCGATCGCTGGGGATCGACCACTCGACGCAGGAGAGTCTGTTTGACCGCGCCCAGGTCAGCTACTGGAAAGCCCGCTTCCTGGGTCTCACGCTCGATGAGTTGGCCGAGATCATCCAAGCCAATGCTCCCCTCAAGGTCACGGTGTTGCGCGATCTGACCCGGGAAGAATTTCAGCGGCATCTTCATCGTGCAAATAACCCTGCTTTTCGTTATATCATTAATTTTAACCGTCAACCCCTGTTTGGCGTCAACATGGGCCATCATTCGCCGATCGGCGGCTATCTGTCGGACGCAGACTTGGTCTTTGTCCTGGATGTGCTGGATCGCTATCGGCCCTTCCTGGCGCCGGCGCACCGGTTGTATGCCGCCATGAACACCGTCGACGCGGAAACCGGCAAAAAACGCGGTCTACTGCTCATCGAGGTCATGCCCTCAGCGACCACGCCCGGCAAGATCGAGGCCTCAGCGCCTGATTCCATCTTGCGGCCCACTGCGGCGCTCCCCTAAAACCGCCCGATGAGGCTGAAATAAAAGGTCCGGCCCGGAAGGGGAATATCACCGGGGAACGCGGTGCCCACGCCGGCATCCTCCACCTCGACATCGAACAGATTACGGATATCCAGGCTGGCTTCCAGATGCTTGGAAAAGGCATAGCGCGTGTAGACATCCAGAAGGGCATACGTGTCTGGCGGCGGTCGCGGATCTTCCGCCACGCGGTCCCGCGCGCCGACATAGCGCGCCTGGACGGTGAACAGCCAGGGATAGAGCCGGCTCTGCCATTGCACCCAGGCTTGATGGCGCGGCGTATAGCCGGCATCCGCGCCCGTGGTTTCATCGGTATTTTTTTGATAAGCGTAGTAACCGGAGAGGCGGGTGTGCGGGGTAAGATCCCACGCGCCTTCCCATTCCAGGCCGCGTCCTGTTTGTTGGCCGACATTTTCCGGTCGGAACGTCGGACCGCCATCGTTTTGATAGCGAATTTGCTGATCCGTCTCATGATAGAACAAGTTCAGCCGGGTCTGGAGGTCCAATCGGGGATGATAATCCAGCGCCCACTCAATCGCGTCCACCTGTTCCGGTTGCAAGGCAGGATTCGCCTGGAGCGCGGGGATCTGCCGGGGTTGTCGTTCCAGGGGCGTAGGCGCACGAAAGCCGCGCCCGTAGAGCCACTTGACGGTCAGGTCATGCCGCGCGTTCCACACCAGGGCGGCGCGTGGATTGACCGTGTCGCCAAAATCGGAATAGTGGTCATACCGCAGGCCCCAGGTGAAAGTCCAATCGGGATGCAAGCGCCATTCATCCTGAAGATAAGCAAACCACAGGTTCCGGGAAAAGGTCGGGGAACCGGTATCCGGGGCCTGCGTGGTGTCCTGCACCGGGCCTATCGGCAAGGGGATACCGTTCACCAAGGTGTAATTGCGACTTTCGGCTTGCAGTTCGGCCTCCCCCCATTCGGCCCCAACGCCGAACGTCCAGTCATGATCCGCAACGCCCGCATACCCCAGCGTACCGTTCCAACGCAGAAAACGTTCGTCAAACTCCGCATTGTAGATGACCCCTTCGGGAAACCGTCCAAAAGCGCCGGGTGGAAAGAAATGCCATTGGTCGGCCTGGAAGTTCAGGAAACGGCTGTTAACCGTGCTGTTGAGCGTCCATGCCTCGCGCTGGTCGCGCCATTGAAAGGTTCCCTCCACCAGCGTGCTCTCGCTCTGACCCACGGGATCGAGAGCGGCGGCGATGCCAATCCCGGTTCCCAAATCGCGCCAGGCGGACGCCCGCAGTCCCAAGGTGGTCTGCGGACCCGTGAAGTTCACCAGAGCGCCGAACGCTTGCCGGTGCGTGTTCGCGGGGCCGGGCGCCAAAGAGGCTTCCGTCCCCAGGAGCGCATCGAGACGGGATTGCTGATCGGCTTCAACGCACGGCGCATAGCCATCGGTCTCCTCATATTCCAAGGCGCCGACCACCTTCGTTTCACCCCAGCGCTGGCCGGCCAGCAGTCGCGCGTTCCGGGTATCGTGCGAACCGCCGCTCAGCACCCCTTGATTTTGCTCGGGGATCTCCCTCCGGGTGATGATGTTGACCACGGCGGAATAGGCGTCTGCACCATAGAGCGCGGAGCCGGGTCCGCGAATCACTTCGACACGGTCAATGCTGTCCAACGGAATTTTGCCGAGCGCCATGAAGCGGTCGCCTAGAACCAACTCGTTTTGTGGAACGCCGTCAATCATGAGGAGCGTGGTCTGATTGAACGCCGAGGTAAAACCGCGCACGGCGAGCACCGGTGCAGCGGCATTAGCGGTTTGGCCGATATAAAACCCCGGGACGAGCCGCAGAATGTCCACCAAATCCCGGGCACCCGTATTGCGGATGTCTTCGGCGGTAATGACCGAAGCGACGCTCGGTGCAGTCTGAATGGATTGAGGACGACCGGTGGCGATCGACACCGTTTCGATATCCCCCAAGGTCTGCTCGAACTCCGGTTGCGCGCGGAGCAGAGGACACTCCAGGAAGCACGCCATCATCACAACGATTGCGCGCGGAGGTCTGGGCATGGTTGATTCCTCCTCTACGTGGGTCATCGCCCCTCGAATCTGGGCCGCCTGTTCCTCTGGAACCGGTTAGGGTATGAACGACATCCTGATAGACCCCACCCACCCAATTACCCGAGAGGCCCCATCGGCCCGACCCGAACATTAACCTCCTGGGGCTTGGGCAAGATGGCGGCAAACGGATTCAACTGGGCACGGGGTCGCGCCACTTCTTCCGGGGTCGGCGCCCGAAAAATCTGCTGGCGGGACGGCGTCCCGTAATCGACCTGGACGCTTTGCAGAGCGCTCAGATCGCGGATATACATCATCTGCGCCGCCGGCCGGAGACCATCCTGGAATTTCACCCCGGGCAACACGATCACCACCGCACGCAAATGGGCGAACTCGGGTTCCGTCAGCA
>JAGRHM010000234.1 GCA_020445005.1 Candidatus Competibacteraceae bacterium
AGTAAGGTATAGCATTGCTTCAATGGGAATACCTGAGTATTTTACTCAAGTTTTAACAATGACTTATGGCGCACTGTTCTTAATGCAAAGATGGGGCGCAAGCGGTGCGTCTGAATAACCAGACTCAGTAACTCGCAGTAATAGCAAGATGATTCAACAGGAAATGGCATATTATTTTGCATATCGGCTATTATTAGCCGCCATCCTGTGGAGGCTTAAATCATGTTGATCGGCGTACCCAAGGAAATCAAAGTTCATGAATACCGCGTCGGCCTGACCCCGGACAGCGTGCGCGAATTCACTGCCCATGGCCACAGCGTACTCGTGGAAACCAACGCCGGGATCGGCATTGGCAGTTCCGACGATGATTATCGCGGCGCTGGGGCGGAAATCGCTGCGGTCCCGGAGGACATCTTTGCTGAGGCGGACCTGATCGTAAAGGTCAAAGAACCACAGGCGGTCGAGCGCCAGATGCTGCGTCCTGGCCAGATTCTATTTACCTATCTGCATCTCGCCCCCGACCCGGATCAGACTCGCGATCTGGTCAAGAGCGGCGCGATCTGCATTGCTTATGAAACCGTAACCGATGGCCAGGGCGGATTGCCGCTGCTGGCCCCGATGTCACAAGTAGCGGGCCGGTTGTCGATTCAAGCCGGCGCAGCGGCATTGGAACGGGCCAAGGGTGGGCGTGGTATCTTGCTCGGCGGCGTTCCCGGCGTAGCTCCGGCCAAGGTCGTAGTGATCGGCGGTGGCGTCGTCGGCGAAAACGCTATCTACATGGCGTTGGGTATGGCCGCCGATGTGACCGTTCTTGACCGCAATGTGAGCGTCCTGGCGCGCTTGGCTTACCGCTTCGGTGCGGCGCTCAGAACCGTGTATTCCACTAAGGCATCCCTCGAAGATTATGTCCTGGAAGCGGACCTGGTGATCGGTGGGGTGCTGATTGCTGGGGCCGAAGCGCCCAAACTGGTGACGCGCGACATGGTGCGGCGGATGAAGCCGGGCGCAGTGCTGGTCGATGTCGCTATCGATCAAGGAGGTTGTTTCGAGACTTCCCATCCGACTACCCACGCTGAGCCGACCTATGTCGTCGACGGCGTCGTGCATTACTGCGTCGCCAACATGCCGGGGGCAGTGCCCAACACGTCCACCTACGCTCTCAACAACGTCACTCTACCCTATGCCCTGGCGCTGGCCGACAAGGGCTACAAGAAGGCGCTGCTGGATAATCCCAATTTCCTGGAGGGCCTCAACGTCTGCCAGGGCAAGGTCACCTACAAAGCGGTTGCTGATGAACTCGGTTACGAATATGTCGATCCACGCACCGCACTCGCTGATTAAATAAAGTCCATATGAATGATATCAGCCGATATAAGAAATCAGGGCGCAACAGCCTCGAGCAAAGTTTGCAACAAACGCTCGAGCGCTTAACCGAGAACGCGACTTTCTGAAGTCGCTGGTCCACAATTTACCTGATCTAATCTGGCTAAAAGATCCCCAAGGCGTTTATCTGGCCTGCAATCTAGCGGACACTGGACTTGAACCACTGATTTAC
>JAGRHM010000235.1 GCA_020445005.1 Candidatus Competibacteraceae bacterium
CCCGCACGGCCTTGCCTTCCGAGCGGGGGATTTCGCCGGTCTGTTTAACCACAACCCTGGCCGTAACGCCGATGAAGTCCTTGATGTCTTTCTGGGCCTTATGCGCGACCCGGTCCATCGCAGCCTGACCTTGCGCGGCTAGGGGTGGGCTGCCTTCGACATTGACGGTGAGCATATCGAGATTGCCCTTGCGGAACACTTCCAATTGATAGAACGGCGAGAGCGTTTCGGTTTGCATGAGGATCGCCTCCACTTGGGAGGGGAAGACATTAACGCCGCGAATAATCAGCATATCGTCAGTGCGGCCGGTGACGCGCTTCATGCGGACATGCGTGCGACCGCAACGGCAGGGCGCGGGGTCAAGCACCGATACATCGCGCGTCCGGTAGCGAATCACCGGGAAGGCTTCCTTGGTCAGCGAGGTGATGACGATTTCGCCCGGCTCACCGTAGGGAATCGGTTGTCCCGTGTTGACATCCACGGCTTCGATCAGGAAATGATCCTCAAAGACATGCAGACCGTTCTTGGCTTCAATGCATTCAATGCCCACGCCGGGGCCGATCACTTCGGAGAGGCCGTAGATGTCGATGGCGTCGATGCCCAAGCGCGACTCCAGTTCATAGCGCATCTCTTCGGTCCAGGGCTCCGCGCCGAAGATGCCAACCTGCAAAGGCAACTTGCGCAGGTCGACTTTCATGTCCTCAGCGGTTTCGGCAATGTTCAGCGCGTAGGAGGGGGTGCAGGACAGTCCGGTGGGTTCAAAGTCGCGGATGAGCATGATTTGGCGCTGAGTTTGGCCGCCGGAAATGGGGGTCACCATAACGCCCAACTCCTCTGCGCCGTAATGCAGTCCCAAACCGCCGGTGAACAGCCCATAGCCATAGGCATTATGCAGCCGGTCGCCAGGCCGCATGCCGGCGGCGGCCAGACTGCGCGCTATAACCCGCGCCCAGGTGCGCACATCGCGGCGGGTATAGCCCACTACGGTGGGTTTACCGGTGGTGCCGCTGGAAGCGTGAATGCGCACAACCTGATCCGTAGGCACGGCGAACATGCCAAAGGGATAGTTTTCGCGCAAGTTTTCCTTCTTGGTGAAGGGCAACAGGCGCACGTCAGCCACAGATTGGATATGTTGTGGTTTGACGCCCAGTTCATCCATCGCTTCGCGGTAGTAGGGAACGGTTTGATAACACCGTTCAACCGTGGCGCGCAGGCGACGCACTTGCAGTTCCTGAAGTTCCTCGCGGGGTAGGGTTTCTTGTTCAATATCCAGAATCATGGGATGAGTTCCATTTTTGGCTCGGTTTCAGTATCCGGTAGATGAAGACAATGGCGGAATCGCTGCATTGGCAGACGCCCATTTTAGTGAATGATTGTAGTAGAAAAGGTGCGAATTCGATTATGTAGACGGTATCCATTGACGAGAGAATGTGCTTAAACTTTAGTGGATTTTTGAATCACGACCGACCGAGCACTACATGTCATGAACGATGTGAACAGCAACCGTCGTCCCATCAGGGCGCGGTCCAGCGCATGGGCGCAAAAACTGGCCTCGTTTTTTATAAAAAACCGGATTTCGCCCAATCAGATTTCAGTGGCCAGCGTTTTTTTCGCTGCGTTCGGCGTCATACTGTTGATGGCATATCCGGTTCCGGCTGGATTAATCGGATGCGCCGCGGCGATTCAGGGCAGACTGCTTTGCAATCTGCTCGATGGCATGGTTGCGATTGAAGGCGGCAGGCAGTCGGTTCTGGGACCGTTGTTTAACGAATTTCCCGATCGCATCGCTGATTCCATGCTGATCGTGGCTCTGGGTTATGCATCCAACCTCCCGGCCCTGGGCTGGCTGGGCGCTCTGTCGGCGGTATTGACCGCGTATGTGCGGGTTTTCGGTGGCTCGCTGGGTTTACCGCAGGACTTCCGCGGCCCAATGGCCAAGCCGCAGCGCATGGCGACGATGACAGTGGGTTGCCTGATGGGTGCCCTGGAGCTGGTCCTGGCAGGGACTGTCTATACGCTTGGAGTCGCTTGCGCGGTGATTGCGGCAGGCTCCCTGGCGACCTGCGCGACCCGATCCTGGGCGATCGCCCAATGGTTGCAAGGGAAGGGGGCCTGAGGTCATGTGGCTGGCGACGCTCCTGATCGGTTTAACGCGAGCGTTGGTGGGCGCCACCCCACGCTGGGTGGGCTCTTCCGCGCCTTCGCACGCGCAAAAGATCTACTTTGCGAATCATTCCAGTCATATCGACACGCTCGCGCTATGGTCCGCCTTGCCGGCAGATTTACGGATCAGGACGCGTCCAGTAGCGGCGGCGGACTATTGGAGCCAGGGTTCCTTCCGTAAGCTGGTCGCGGTGCGGGCGCTGAACGCCGTATTGATTGAAAGAACGCGCGGTGATAACGGCGTCGATCCATTGCAACCCTTAATCAAAGTGTTGGAACAAGGCGACTCGCTGATTTTTTTCCCCGAGGGCGCCCGCCACAGACAGGCCCTGCCCGGCCCTTTCAAAGCGGGCTTGTATTACCTTGCCATGCGCTTTCCGAATGTGGAGCTGGTGCCGGTTTATCTGGAAAATCTTCACCGGTGCCTGCCGAAGGGAAGCTGGTTTCCCGTGCCGTTGATCTGCACGGTTCGTTTTGGTCCTGTCTTGCCGCGCATCGCCGATGAAAGCAAGGCGGCGTTTCTGGAGCGCGCGCGCAACGCTATCGCGGCGCTAGCATGACAGCGCACCACACGTTTTTCTGGCTCATGGGCGGCATGGTCGCCCTTTTGTTGACGGCATCGATAATAGGCTGGCTTTTGGGCCAGCGCGTCAGCCATGAGAACGAGCGGGCGACCATCGATAACCTGAATGCGCGCATTCGGGCCTGGTGGGTCATGGTCGCGATATTCGCGATGGCGTTTCTGCTGGGCAAGCTCGCCACTCTTCTCATGTTTTCGCTCGTTTCATTTTTGGCATTGCGAGAATTTCTTACCCTGACGCCGACACGATCCGGTGATCATCGCGCACTGTCGCTGGCCTTTTTTGTGTTCATACCCGTGCAGTATTACCTGATCGGGATCGCGTGGTATGGCTTATTTTCGATTTTTATTCCGGTGTACGGCTTTCTCCTGTTACCTTCCTTTTCCGTACTTGCCGAGGATTCCGAGTCTTTTCTAGAGCGGTGCGCGAAAATCCAGTGGGGCGTGATGCTGACGATCTATTGCATCAGTCATGTGCCCGCTTTGTTGCTGCTCGATATTCCCGGCTATGCGGGACGGAATGCGCTGCTGTTGTTTTACCTGTTGCTCGTGGTGCAGATGAGCGATGTGCTTCAGTATGTGTTCGGCAAGCTGCTGGGCAAGACTTTGATTGCTCCGGTCGTGAGTCCAGCAAAGACCGTGGAGGGTTTTATCGGGGGCGTGGTCGGCGCTACGCTGATCGGGGCCGGCATGTGGTGGATAACACCCTTCACGCTTTTGCAAGCCGCAGGTATAGCGTTTGTGATAGTCATCATGGGTTTCCTGGGCGGATTGGTGCTTTCGGCGGTGAAGAGGAGTCTGGGCACGAAGGATTGGGGGACGATGATCAAGGGGCACGGCGGTATCCTGGACCGGATGGATTCAGTCAGTTTCGCGGCGCCCCTGTTTTTTCATCTGACGCGATATTTTTTCGCGCCTTAAATTAGATGAGCAAGATCAACCACCTTCGGTCGAAGGTCGTGATTTTCCTTGCTAAGCTTATCGTTAGTTTTTCCTTCCTCAACTGCGCTATGTCCCTGAAATTGCCCCTTACTCGTTCGGAAAGAGGCGTCTCATCGGACTTCCAGCGCCCTCAAAGGATCAATGATTTCCTGGATGACTTCGTGCGGGAACTTCAGCGCCGCCAGAGATGCTCCTGGAAAGGCCGGGCAGGGTTTCAGTGAGTAAATCGTAGCCAAGATCGCGCAGATGTTGATTTAAGGCGGAGGGATCAGCGGCGCGGTAGCGAACGACCGCAATTCGTAGGCCGGTTTGATCGGGATGCAAGGGGGAAACGACGGTGGCAATGTAGCCGCCGGCTTCGTTGATCCGGCTTAACAACCGGCTTAATTGCCCGGTGGCGTCGGGCAAATGTACGGTAATGCGCGTTGCGTCCTCCATCATGCAACCGGTGATTTCCAGAAAGAAGTCCAGCACATCTTCATGGGTGAGGATGCCGACCAGTTGACCGTTGCTTTCAACAACGGGCAGACAGCCGATCTTTTCCTGACGCAGTAGACGAGCGGCTTCTTCAACCAGAGTATCGGGGGTGCAAGTGATGACTTTGGCGCGCATCACTTTAGCGGCTGTAAGCTTGCCCAACAGATAGTTGGCCTCGCCCACGGAGAGCGTGGTAATGGGGGAGGGGGAGACACGCTCCAGATCATGCGAGGTGACAAGTCCCACCAGATGACCCTCGCACACAACCGGCAGATGGCGAATATGATAATCTCGCATCAAAGCCGCTAACTGCGGCAAGCGCGTGTCTTCAGTGACCTGCAATACCCCGCGAGTCATAATCCGGTCTACATACATGATTCACCTGTTTCCACTCTTAATATCCTAAATAAGCCCGGCGCACATCGTCATCGGCTAGCAAGTCTGCGGCGGGCGCGGTTTTGACAATACGACCGGTTTCCAGAATATAGCCGCGCCCGGCAATAGCCAGGGCTGCGCGGGCATTTTGCTCGACCAGCAGAATGGTGACGCCCTCGGCATTCAGCTCGACAATCACCCGGAAAATCTCGTCAACCAGCAAGGGAGCCAAACCCATTGAAGGTTCATCCAGCAGTAACAGGCGTGGTCGTCCGAGCAGGGCGCGGCCAATAGCCAACATTTGTTGCTGACCGCCCGATAGCGTGCCGGCCAGTTGCTGGCAGCGTTCCTGAAGAATCGGAAAGAGATGGTAAACCCGCTCCATTTCCTTCCGTACCCAGTTGGCATCATGATGCTGGCGATAAGCGCCCAAGCGTAGATTGTCCTCGACGCTGAGTGGAGCAAATACCTGGCGACCCTCCGGCACCTGGCAAATACCGGCGGTAACAATGCGGTGCGCGGGCCAGTGCGTGATGTCATTGCCGGCGAAGCGGATGGTCCCAGCGCTGGGCGGATGCAAGCCGGACAGGGTATGCAGCAGAGTGGTTTTTCCCGCGCCGTTGCCGCCGACCAAAGCCACCAGTTCACCAGTGTGAACACTCAGGCTGATACCATTGATGACCTGTACCTGCCCATAGCGACCGTGCAAGTGGCTGACTTCCAGCAAGGGTGCATCAGTAGACTTTTCTTTTACTGCCTGCTGCCTGGAATCTAGCGCCGGACGCTTGTCATCAAACCGCATATTGCACCGCTCCTCCCAGATAGGCAGCAATGACGCGGGGATTCGCTTGAATCTCTGCGGGTGAGCCTTCGGCCAGGACGCTGCCGTAGTCGAGCACCAGCAGACGATCCGAGATGCTCATGACCAGTGGCATGTGATGTTCGACCAGAAGCACCGTAACGCCGGTCGCGCGGATGCGGGCGA
>JAGRHM010000236.1 GCA_020445005.1 Candidatus Competibacteraceae bacterium
TTGATCCAGTAATCCCGCGTTTGATACCCAGCCCTCCCCTCGCCAAGCGGGAGGGTTTTGTTATCTGTTATTAAAACCGGAACTTGCTGAGTGAACCATGGCATCATATCAATTTGATCACATTGACCGGACTGGATCGGTCACCGGCCCTCCCTCTGGAATCGATTATGCGTTTGACCGGGGATTTCGCGGCATCGCCTGGACTAGCGCCGCGCTGATCCTCGCGTTGGTGGCTTACATCATCGTCGAGATCGGCGGCAAGGCGCTGCCAGCAATGACTGAATATGGCCTGAGTTTTTTGACGTCGACCACCTGGAATGTTCAGGCAGAACAATTTGGCATCCTCCCGGAAATCTGGGGCACACTTTACAGTTCGCTGCTGGCCTTGGTCCTCGGCGGCCTGTTCGGTGTGGCGATCGCCATTTTTCTGACCCAGGATTTCCTGCCCAGCCGCCTGGCGGTCGTCTTCCGCACCATTATTGAATTATTGGCCGCCATTCCCTCGGTGGTGTTCGGCCTCTGGGGCATCTATGTGCTCATTCCGCTACTTCGTCCGGCGGCAAACTGGCTGCACGACGAATTTGAATTTATCCCATTTTTTGGCACTTCGATGAGCGGTCCTGGACTCGCGCCCGCCGCGCTGGTGCTGGCCATCATGATCCTGCCGACGGTCGCATCCATTTCTGTGGATGCGATGCGCCAGATTCCCTACAAGGTCAAGGAAGCGGCCTATGGCATGGGGACGACGCGCTGGGAAGCCATTCTTAAGGTTATGCTGCCGACCGCTGGCTCCGGCATTCTCGCCGCGCTGGTGCTGGGCTTCGGTCGCGCCCTGGGCGAAACCATGGCCCTGGCCATGCTGATCGGCAATTCCAATCAGATCAGCCTATCGCTGTTTGCTCCCGCTAACACCCTGGCGGCCTTGCTGGCGTCCAATTTCCCGGAAGCCGGTGAAGTTGAGGTCCAGGCGCTGATGTACGCCGCCCTGGCGTTGTTGGCGATCACGCTGATTGTCAATGTGGTTGGCTTGGCGGTCATGAAATTCGCCACCCGGAAATTCGAGGCTGAACGATGAGCGAGCCTAATTTAATGGCTGAATCGATGATTCAAGCTACCGCGCCACGCTTGCCCAGTCTCCGCCGCACGCCTTTCGAGGGCCGGGCGCTGAAAAGCGGATTTCTAACCGGCTTAACCTGGGTGATGGCGGTGCTCGCCAGCATTCCCTTGTTCTCCGTGATTTATATGCTGCTGGTTGAAGGCGGTTCGCGGCTGGATTGGGAAGCCATCACCGCCCTGCCGCCTTCCGCCTTTGAAATGGGCGGCGGCTTCGGCAACGCGATTATCGGCACCCTAGTCATGGTTGGCATTGCCACGCTGATCAGCGTTCCTATCGGTCTGTTCGCCGCCATTTATCTGGCAATCCTTGATCCCGACAGCAAGCTGGCGCACACCGCGCGCTTTCTGGCCAAGGTGCTGACCGGCTTTCCGTCGATCCTCGCCGGCGTGTTCGTCTATGCCGCCATGGTCGTGACCATGAAGACCTATTCCGCATTGGCAGGCGGCGTTGCTCTGGCCGTGCTGATGTTGCCGACTGTGGTGCTGGCTGCGGAACAGGCCATGACCACTGTGCCGAAGAAAATGAAGGATGCGGCGTTTGGCATGGGCTGCACTCGCGCCCAGGTCATTTGGAAAGTCGTGTTGCCCACCGGAATGCCCGGCATTTTAACCGGGGTGATGCTGGCGGTGGCCGGCGCCGCTGGTGAATCGGCGCCGCTGTTGTTCACTGCGCTGTTCAGTAACTATTTCCTGTCGAGCCTGACCGAACCGACCGCTTCGCTGTCCATCCTGATTTTCAATTTCTCGGGTATGCCTTACGACAACCAAATTGAACTGGCCTGGGCGGCCTCGCTGGTTCTTGTGCTGATCGTCCTGGTGCTGAACATTACCGCCCGTTTTATTGGTCGCCAGAAATTCTAAGGCTTGTGAGGTCATCGAATGATGAATGCAATAGCAGAAACGGCGGCGGTTGAATCCGCCCCGGCTATCACCCCCGGCAATGTGGTGATGAATTGCGAACTCCAGAAAATCTTCTATGGCGATTTTCTGGCGGTGCGCAACAGCCATGTGCCGATTGAGAAAAACAAGATCATTGGCTTTATTGGCCCCTCCGGTTGTGGCAAGAGCACCGTGTTGCGCAGCCTGAACCGGATGAACGATCTGATCCCGGTCTTCCGCTTCGAGGGTAAGGTGACTTACCACGGTCAGGACATCTACGACAAAAAAGTCGATCCGGTCGTGGTGCGCCGCTATATCGGCATGGTGTTCCAGCAACCGAATCCGTTCTCGATGAGCATCTACGATAACGTTGCTTTCGGCCTGCGCCTGAACCGCTTTAAGGACAATATGGATGAACGGGTGGAAAAAGCGCTGCGCGGCGCGGCGCTGTGGAATGAGGTCAAGGATAAGCTCAAAAACAGCGGGTTATCGCTCTCCGGCGGCCAGCAGCAACGCTTGTGCATTGCCCGCGCCATTGCGACGGAACCGGATGTGCTGTTGATGGACGAACCCTGTTCGGCGCTGGACCCGATCGCCACCCGCAAAGTCGAAGAGCTGATGCTGGAACTCAAGGAGAATTACACCATCGCCATCGTTACCCATAACATGCAACAGGCCATGCGCGTCGCCGACACGACAGCTTTTTTTGCAGTGGACATTTCTCAAGGCAGCCGCACCGGTTATCTGGTGGAAATGGGGCCGACTCAGCAAATCTTCGAGAATCCCCAGCAGCAATTGACTCGGGAATATGTCCGTGGCGAATTCAGTTAAAGCCCAAGGAGGCGTCATGGCGATGCGCTGGCTATTAGCGGCGATGGCCGCGTTTGGATTGATGGGCGGGGTATCTACGGCATTTGGGCAAACCTTGGTAGAGGGCGTAGGCGTTGCGTTGCAGGGGGCCGGAGCGACTTTCCCCGCGCCGCTCTACCGCAAATGGATCGATATTTATACCCGGATGAATCCGAACGTCGCCATTGATTATCAAGCGGTCGGCAGCGGCGAGGGAATTAAGCGGTTTCTGGCGGGCGTCGTGGATTTCGGTGCCAGCGACGCCGCGATGAGCGATGAGCAGATCAGTCAGGCGAAGGCGGGGGTCAAATTAATTCCTGCCACGGCAGGCATCGTGGTGCTCGCCTACAATCTGCCGGATGTAAAGGGAGCGTTGAAATTAAGCCGGGAGGTTTACGCCGATATCTTCCTGGGCAAAATCCGCGTTTGGAACGATCCGCGCATTCAGGCGCTCAACCCTGACCTCAAGTTGCCCCGAC
Source organism: Candidatus Competibacteraceae bacterium (assembly GCA_020445005.1). Taxonomy (GTDB): domain Bacteria; phylum Pseudomonadota; class Gammaproteobacteria; order Competibacterales; family Competibacteraceae; genus UBA2383. The sequence continues at coordinate 3,324 of JAGRHM010000236.1, forward strand.
AGACCATTACGCTGGTCGCTCGTCTGGACAGCAGCGGAACGACCTATGCCATGACCAATCATCTGAACGCCATCAGCGAGGAGTGGCGAAAAGGTCCCGGCGTGGGCAAGCTCGTTGACTGGCCAGGCAATACCATGATGGCTTCCGGGAATGAAGGCGTTGCCGCCCGCATCAAGCGCAGTTGGGGAGCCATCGGTTATGTAGAATACGGCTTTGCTAAGCATCTGGGTCTGCCCATGGCCTATCTGGAAAACAAAGCCGGACGGTTCGTTGAACCTGCCCCAGAGAGTGGCCAAGCAGCGATCGCGGCGAATGTCGACCTGATCCCAGGCAATTTGCGTGTATTTCTCCCGGACCCGGAAGGCGAGGATGCCTACCCGATTGTGACTTTCACCTGGCTTTTATTGCATGAGCGGTATGAGGATTCACGGAAAGGCGCTGCGGTCAAGCGCTTCGTGGATTGGACGCTGACCGATGGGCAGGGCTACAGCGCTGATATGGGTTATATTCCCCTGCCGGATGCTGTGGCGACCACTGCCCGCGTGGCGGTCAACGCCGTGCAGTAAGGAACTACAGGATTGTTGTTGAATCTCCTGGCGATTGAGGCGTCTTTACGCCGGGTGCAGCAGGAGTTTGAAGTCATCAACCAGCGGTTAAACGCC
>JAGRHM010000237.1 GCA_020445005.1 Candidatus Competibacteraceae bacterium
ACCACTTGAACGAAATCTCCATCACCGGTGGCCAGTAATACTCGATCCAGATTCTCCGACTGCAACAGGACATCGACCGCCATGTCAAGATCAGCGTTGGCCTTGCCGTAACGATTGCCCGCTTCGTCCTGAAACCACTTGACCCGCTTTTCAATGACTTTATAACCCAGTTCCCGGAGAGCGGACTGATAAGCGCGGGCCTTGTCACGATAGACCATGTTGGTTTCGGCGCGTTCCTCATCGTAGGACAGATAGACATTCAAACGCAGCGGTTCGGCATAATCACGGCAGGCGAATTCGCGCAGTATGTCGTATTGCATACGCTGGCCGCCATTACGGGAGATATTAGAGGCGTCTACATAAACACCTACTTTAGCATGAGATTTGAAATCGATAGTGGTCATACTTGTTATAAAACTCGCTGAATTGCTGGAATGATGTTAAAAAAACAAACTGTATTTTTTCAGGGACAGCTCGGAGCGCATTTGAATACTGCTCCTTAAGATTACAAACTTTGGTATTTTACCTGTTTTAGCGGCCATGCTGATAAAGTTCTTACCCTGTTGCGTTAATTGCGGCAGGGTGGGCGATGCAGGGCCAGCCAGCAAAACCGCCGGCTGGTCCGCCCGGGGGCGTTCCACCCTATCGTTGCTCCATTTTCAGCAATGGCGCAATCAAATCCAGCGGCACCGGAAACACCACAGTGGTGTTGTTGTGGACGCCGATATCGGCGAGGGTTTGCAAATAACGCAATTGCAGGGCCTGGGGTTGGGAGGCGATGATTTCGGCGGCCTGGCGGATACGCTCGGCGGCCTGAAACTCTCCTTCGGCATTGATGATTTTGGCGCGCCGTTCACGTTCAGCTTCGGCTTGGCGGGCAATAGCGCGGATCATGCTTTCGTCGATGTCCACATGCTTCAGCTCCACATTAGCCACCTTGATGCCCCAGGCATCGGTTTCGGCATCCAGAATCGTCTGAATATCCTGATTCAGCTTTTCTCGTTCGGCCAGCATTTCGTCCAACTCGTGCTGACCCAGCACTGAACGCAAGGTGGTTTGCGCCAACTGGCTGGTGGCGGCGAAATAGTCCTCGACCTGAATAATCGCCCGTTCAGGATCGATCACCCGGAAATAGATGACGGCATTGACTTTGACGGACACATTATCGCGGGAAATCACATCCTGACTGGGTACATCCATGACGACCGTGCGCAGGTCCACCCGCTTGATTTGCTGAATGACTGGAACCACGATGATCAGTCCGGGTCCCTTGACGGCCTGAAAGCGGCCCAGAAAAAACACCACGCCGCGCTCGTATTCATAGAGCATCTTGATCGAGGCGAACACTAGCGCTAGCAGCACTAAAAAGGTAATGATGAAGGGATTGAAAAAGATCATGACGGCAGTTCCTCTTTTATCGATCCAGAATCCAGCGGTTGCACGAACAGGGTAAGTCCCTTGCGGCTGACAACCTGTACCCGTTCACCCCGAAGCAAGGGCTGCTGAGAGTGAATTCGCCAGGATTCACTGTGAATCCTGGCCCAGCCAGCTTCCTCGTCAGTCACCACACCGATTGCGCCCAGCAATTGCTCCTGACCGCTGACCACAGGACGATGACGCTGGCGAAGCATTAAGGTGGCTAGCCCGATCAACACCACGGCGCTGGCCAGAGCGAAACCAATAATAAGACCCAGCGAGACTTCATACCCAGGACCCGTTTCATCCCATAACAGCAGCGAGCCGGCCACGAAGGCGATGATCCCTCCCAGGCCCAGTATGCCGAAACTGGGGGTAAAAGCTTCGGCGACCATGAAGGTTAACCCCAACAGTAAGAGCGCCAGACCGACATAGTTGACCGGGAGCGCCTGAAACGCGAACAGGGCCAACAACAAGCAAATTCCTCCCAGTACGCCGGGCGCCACCGCGCCCGGATTGGATAGCTCGAAAAATAATCCATAGACGCCAATCAGCATCAACAC
>JAGRHM010000238.1 GCA_020445005.1 Candidatus Competibacteraceae bacterium
TACGGCATCGTCAAGGCCGGCAAGAACGACTGTCAAACCAGCGCGCACGCCTGCGCCGGTCAGGCCAGCAAGGACGGCCAAGGCGATTCCTGGGTCTACGTCCCCAAGGGTACCTGCGCAAAAATCGTCGGCAGCAGCCTGCAACCGAAGGCTTGAGGCGATTCCAATGACTACCAAGCCGGTTCTGTCCAGGCTTGGTCCCGGTTCGATTCCGGCGCGCGCCGGAATCGGCCTGCGGGCCGAACACTACGATGCGGTTCTGAAGACGCGGCCGCCGGTCGGCTGGCTGGAGGTCCACAGTGAAAACTACTTCGGTGCGGGCGGCAGGCCTCTGGATTATCTGGAACGCATCCGCGCCCATTATCCGCTGAGCTTGCACGGCGTCGGCCTGTCGATCGGCTCGACCGATCCGCTGGATCGCCCGCATCTGGCGAAGCTCAAGGGCTTGATAAAGCGATTTGAGCCTGCGCTGGTTTCCGAACATTTGTCCTGGAGTTCAGTCGGTGGGCGCTACTTCAACGACCTGCTGCCGCTGCCCTATACCGAAGAAGCGCTTTATCACATGGTCGCGCGGGTAGCCCAGGTACAAGACGTTCTCGGTCGGTCAATCCTGATCGAGAACCCGTCCAGCTATTTGCAATATGTGGAATCAGCCCTTCCCGAACAGGAGTTTCTGGTCGAATTGGCCCGCCGCACCAGCTGCGGTGTGTTGCTGGATGTGAACAATGTTTACGTCAGCGCCCGCAATCACGGTTTCGACGCCAGCGCCTATCTGCGTGCGATTCCGCGTCACGTCGTCCAGGAAATTCATCTGGCCGGGTTTACGGTGAACCGCTTCGACGACGGCGAACTGTTGATCGACACCCACAACCGCCCGGTTTGGCCAGCTGTCTGGGCGCTTTACCGCCAAGCCGTGCAACGCTTTGATCGAATTCCGACGCTGATCGAATGGGATACCGACCTGCCCGAACTGGCGGTGTTGGTGGACGAGGCGCACCGGGCCGACATGATTTTGGAGGAACGCCATGCTTGGGCTGCGTGAACTGCAACTGGGTTTTGCCAACGCGGTGTTGGACGGTGCCGAAGACAATTTCGATCGCCATATCCGAGCTGCTGAGTTAAGCGGCGTTCGTCGCCTGCAGGTCTACCGCAACAATACCTTGCTCAGCCTGACCGGTGCGCTCGAAGCGGTTTATCCGGTGGTGCGCCACTTGGTGGGGGAGGAATTCTTTCGCTACGCAGCCGCACAATACATCGCGCGCCATCCGTCCCGCTCAGGCGATTTGCACGAATTTGGCGAGCATTTCCCGCTGTTTCTCCAGGCGTTCGCGCCGGCGGCTGATGTGGTTTACTTGCCCGAAGTCGCCCGCTTGGAATGGGCCTATCACCAGGTTTTTCATGCTGCTGATCATCGACCGCTCGATGTGGCGGCGCTGGCGCAAGTGCCCGTCGAACGGCAAGGAGAATTGCGTTTCGAGCTCCATCCCGCCGCGCGCCTGCTGGAATCAGCCTTTCCGATCCTACGGATCTGGCAGGTCAACCAGGACGATGAGGGTAGTGATGCAACGGTGGATTTGCGCGAAGGCGGCGTCAAGTTGCTGGTCATCCGCCGTGAGAATCTGGAGATCGAATTTCAACCCATGGAAGAGGGGGCGTTTCATCTGTTGCAGGCCTTGGCCGGAGCTTGCGACTTCGCCATGGCCTGTGAGTGGGCGATGGCCGCGCAGCCAACGCTCGATTTGCCGGCCTGCTTTCACCGGTATGTTTCCCAAGGCGTCCTGACCGCCTTTTACCTGCCTGATTCTTGATCCACTGACTGATTTCAACCACCCGAGGAGAACCTCATGATGACCGCCACCGACCTGCTCAACCCTCCACCCCAGCGCTCGTTCTGGGCGAAAATCACTCCCGCTCTCGAGAAAGCCGACGCGCTGTTCCACAAGGCAGTGGATGGGCTGACGCCTGTCGCCGATGTACTGGCCCGCTACTGGGTCGCCGCCGCCTTCTTCGGTTCGGGGCTGACCAAGACCATCACCGGCAGCTTCACGCTGTTTGGGCATACCTTCTACTATCCGCTGAGCGTGTTCCCAGCGGAGAGTACGTTTACGCTGTTCGAATACGAATACCAGGTGCCGTTGTTGCCGCCGGCGCTGGCGGCTTATCTGGGAACGGCGGCGGAGCTGCTGTTGCCGGTCTTTCTGTTGCTGGGTCTGGGGACCCGCTACGCTGCGTTCGCGCTGTTTGTGTTCAACATCGTGGCCGTCGTTTCCTATCCGGACCTGATGGAAGCAGGGTTGAAGGATCACCAGGTTTGGGGATTGTTGCTGCTGATCACGCTCTGCCACGGTCCCGGCAAACTGTCTCTGGATCATCTGATCAGCCGCCTGATTCGTCGTTGATCCGCTGTTTCCCCATGAGTGGACGAGATCGCATCGCATGAACAACCCGGCTCCGCGTGTCGGCGAGGAGGCAGCGCCCCCCCTCGCCGCGCCATCAGATTTTCCAGCCGCCGAGGAGGTTGAGCTGCTGTGGCGCATCAGCCTGTTTTCCTCGGACGACGAACGAGCCTTGAGGAAGCTGTGGCGGATCTTGAAGGGACAGACCGACGATTACCTGGACCGGGTGCTCGGCATGGTGGCCGCCTACCCAACGCTGGCTGCGGCCTGCCAGGAAAGCCTGGGGCGTTCGGTGGACGGCCCCGCGGCTGTTCGCCCCCTGTTTCGGGAATGGCTGTTCGAAACCTGTCGGACCCCGCGTGAGCCGTCCTGGCTCAAGCCGCTGTATTCGCCGTGTTCCGCGCTTTCATCGGAACGGTCGAGGCACCCGATATGGGCAAAGTTGCCGGGCTTTCGCTATCTCATCGCCCTGTCTTTTCCCCTGGTGGCCGCCTTGCGTTCTCTGCTGGTGGGCACGGGTCTCGCCCATCAGGACATCGACAGGATGCAGTCTGCTTTCCTGAAGGCCATTCTCTTGCAAGTAACCCTGTTGAGCAAACTTTATGTCAAGGCAGGCGTTTGGTAACGGTTGATCCTGAAGCCTTCGACCGATGATTCCATACGCTTGAGTTTCTCGCGAAGGGCGACTTTTATCGCCACGAGAACTGCTCTACTCTATCTCAGTCGTTCTTCTCGAAAGGGCCTTGACATGAATGAAACCGTTTTGCCGCCCGCTGATCGGCGATCCGCCCCCCGCAACGATCCGGCGCTTCTGCCTCCCGATGGGCAGGATGCCATGCACTTGGCCTTGCGCGCCATCGTCGAAGGCACGGCCACCGCCACGGGTACCGAATTCTTCCGCGCGCTCGTGCGAGAACTGGCTCAGGCCCTGAATGTTCGCTACGCTTTCGTGTGCGAATTGCTGGAAAATAAGGTACGGGTGCGCACGCTGGCGTATTGGTTCAACGGCGCGTTCACCGATAACTTCGAATTCGATTTGGATGGCAGTCCATGTGAGGTGGTGATCCGAGGTGAAACAGTTTATTACACCTCTAAAATCTACGAGATGTTTCCCCGCGATAGTGGACTGGTGAATTTGAGGATCGAAAGCTACTTCGGTGTGCCCCTGGTCTCCGAGTCAGGCAACGTCATGATGGGTCATTTGGCCGTGTTTCATGATCAGCCGATGGTCAAGGAATTTCGGGGCATGGCGCTGCTCCGGATTTTCGCCACCCGCGCCCGGGTCGAGCTGGAACGCAAACGCGCCGAACAGGCGCTTCGCAAAAGCGAGGAACGCTTGGCCAGTGTGCTGGCCAGCGCCATGGACGTTATCATCACGATCGACGCTGAGCAGCGCATCACGCTGTTCAATCCCGCCGCCGCAAAAGCGTTTCGCTGCCCGGCGGCACAGGCCGTTGGCCAACCGTTCGAGTCATTCCTCTCCAAGCGCTTCGGCAATTTGCTCAAAGGCTATTGCCTGGCTGTTCAACCTGCCACGGTGACTTCCCAACACTTGTGGGCGCCGGAGGGTTTGACGGCTCGCCGCCATGACGGCGAGGAATTTCCCGTGGAAGCCACGATTTCTCCCTTGGAAATCGAAGGTCAACGGTTCTTCACCGTGATTTTGCGGGATGTGACC
>JAGRHM010000239.1 GCA_020445005.1 Candidatus Competibacteraceae bacterium
TATCGGAGGAGAAATTCAGTTCGCGCCCACCCAATTTGCCCATGCCCAGCACCACCAGTTGCTGTGGTTGACCCTGGGAATCACGCGGCGCACCGTAACGCTGTTGACATTGCCAGGCGTGCAGTTGCTCCAGCGCTGCATTGACTGCGGCATCCGCCAGGTCGGTTAAGTCACCAAGCGTTTCGGTTAATTCCGCCAGCCCAGCCAAGTCGCGCCAGGCAATGCGCACCATTTCCCGGCGACGACTACGGCGCAGCGCGACCATGAGCTGCTCCTCATCGGCGGCGTCGGCTACAGCGCGCTCCAGCCGGTTCGCCAGATCGCCGGGCGTATAAGGTGCAGACAAATTGCCGCTGGCTAACAGTTCAGCCAATAACTCCGGTTCGCGGATGCAGGCGCGGGCGACAAACTCGCTGCACGCCCAGACGCGCGCCAGGGGTTCCAGTATCGCCCCCGTTGGTAGCGCTAGATCGGCGGTTCGAGACGACTCCTGGAATGCTTCCCAATATTGCGCAACTTCATGCCGCAGCGGTTTGGGAAGCCGGGTTAGCGCCTGGTCGAAGGAAGTCATAATGGATTAAATCAATCAGGGACAGTCGTTTTTATGGGTCCGGCGAGTTGCACATCGGGGAAATTATAGCTTTACTCGATAAAAATTGAGTTTTTGCAGGAGCGGACTTGCCAGCGATTCACTGAGTGAGCGCGAAGGATACAACGGCTATGAAAATCGATGTCATGCCGGATTTCCAGATAAAGCCAAATGACGTTATCATTGGCGCGTCTGGCCTTGCCCAAACCACAAGATAACAAGCCCAAATCAAAACCTCCCTATCCACAGTGCTTACGCCAGGACTGGCGCCCGGTAACGAAGCGTCATTATCATCGGGTCCGCCGCGACGCATTCGGGGATGTGCAGGTTACAAATGCGTTCAGTGAGGTATGAGTGTGAACCCGCAAGTCGATAACTCCGTTGTGACCACGACCGTCACGTTAATCTCGGCATTGGTATTGCTAGCAGCCGTTCTGTTCATGGGCGCCTCGCTCATTGGCGTCATTGATAACGTCCCCCCTGACGATGGTTCGCGGAAGCAGGAGGCTATTCTCGAACGAATCAAACCGGTCAGCCAGGTTTCCTTTGAAACGCCCAAGCCAGCGGTGGCCGTGCAACTTTCTGGAAAGGAGGTTTATAACAAGGTTTGTGCGGCTTGCCATGTTGCGGGCACCCTGGGAGCGCCCAAAATTGGTGACAAGGCCGCCTGGGAACCGCGTTTTGCGCAAGGCATGGAGACCCTGGTCAACCATGCGATTAACGGCATCCGCGCTATGCCGGCCAAGGGCGGCGATCCTTCACTGACCGAGGCGAATATCCATGATGCCATTGCTTACATGCTGGGCGAATCCGGCATCAAGGTCGAGGCAGCGCCCGCGGAAGCCGCCGCCCCGGCTCCAGCGCCTGCAGAAGCCGCTACCCCGGCTCCAGCGCCTGCAGAAGCCGCTACCCCGACTCCAGCGCCTGCAGAAGCCGCCGCTCCGGTTCCAGCTCCGGCTGAAGCGAAGTAATTCCGGCAAATCGTCATATTTTTGCGATAAAAGGGCCATCCCCGCCAGGTGGCCCTTTTTCATTTTAATGCAATGGTCCCGCCATGCGTCCTGATCTCCGCTATACCGAAAAACCCCATCATGAACGCCGCGACTGGGCCAACCTCCGGGCATTGCTCCCCTATCTCTGGGAATACCGGGGTCGGGTGCTGCTCGCTCTTGGTTGCTTGGTGTTCGCCAAAGTGGCGAATATCGGGGTGCCGCTGGTGCTCAAACAGATCGTGGACCACCTGGACGCGAATCAACAGATCGTCATCGCGCTACCCGTTACGCTGGTGCTGGCCTATGGCGCATTGAAACTGGGCAACGCGCTGTTCAGCGAGTTGCGTGATGTACTCTTTGCCCGGGTGCGCTACCGGGCCATGCGCCGGCTGACGGTGCGCACTCTGGTCCATCTGCATGATTTGTCGCTGCGCTTTCACCTGGAGCGTAAAACCGGGGCGATCAGCCGCGACCTGGAGCGGGGCGCGCGGAGTTTGAGCACCCTGCTGAATTATCTGGCCTTCAGCATCCTGCCGGTGCTAGTGGAATTCCTGTTGGCAGCGGTGCTGCTCCTGGGCCGCTATCCGACGATCTTCACGCTGATCGTATTTGGCAGCGTTGCTTTTTATGTGGCTTTTACTCTGGCGATCACCAACTGGCGCATGGAACACCGCCATTTGATGAACCGCCTGGAATCGCAGGCTAACAATGAGGCCCTGGACAGTCTGATCAATTACGAAACGGTGAAATACTTCGGCAACGAAGATTGGGAATTGCGTCGTTGCGACACGACGCTCGCCGGTTGGGAAAATAGCGCGGTGTTAAGCCAGACTTCGATGTCGGCTCTGAACTTTGGACAGGGCGCGATCATCGCCGTCGGGGTGACGTTAATCCTGTTCGTCGCCGCCAGTCGGGTCGCCGCTGGCCAATTAACGCTGGGCGATCTGGTATTGGTCAACTCTCTGTTATTGCAATTATTCATCCCGCTAAATTTTCTGGGCATCGTCTACCGGCAGATCAAGTATGCGCTGGCCGATATGGACGATTTGATCCGCCTGTTTGAACGCGCTCCGGAAGTTCGTGATGCGCCCAGCGCCAGTGAACTGCGGGTGACTCAGGGGGAACTGCGCTTCGAGAAGGTCAGTTTCGGTTACCAGCCGGACCGGCAGATCCTGTTCGATGTTAATTTCACCGTGCCGCCCGGCCGCAAGCTGGCGGTGGTCGGGGCCAGTGGCGCAGGAAAGTCGACGCTGGCGCGGTTGTTGTTCCGGTTTTACGAGGTCAATAGTGGACGCATCCTGATTGATGGCCAGGATATCGGCGTGGTTACTCAGCAAAGTTTGCGCGCAGCCATCGGCATCGTGCCGCAGGATACGGTGTTGTTCAACGATACTTTGTACTACAACCTGGCCTATGCCCGACCCGAAGCCCGTCGCGAGGACATCGCTGATGCGGCGCGCATGGCGCAATTGCACGATTTCATCGCCGCGTTGCCCGCGGGTTATGACACGGTGGTCGGCGAACGCGGTTTGAAGCTTTCGGGCGGGGAGAAACAACGGGTAGCCATTGCCCGGGCGATTTTGAAACGCCCGCGCATTCTGATTTTCGATGAGGCTACTTCCGCGCTGGACAGTCAATCCGAGCAAGCTATTTTGCAGGCGTTACGCGCGGTAGCGGCGGATCACACTACGCTGGTCATCGCGCACCGGTTGTCGACCATTGTCGATGCGGATCAGATTCTGGTGCTGGAGCATGGCCGGGTGCGGGAACAGGGCACGCACCGGGAGTTGCTGCAACAGAGCGGCGTGTACGCGCAGATGTGGGCCTTGCAGCAACAGGAGCAAGCGGCCCGGGAAGAAGAACGTCTGCTGGGATTTGATTAGCCGACGGCTACTCATTCATCAAACGCCAGTAACGCTCGTTCTGTCTCGCCAAGCGCCACCATGACGCCGGCCTGTTGACGATGCAACCAGGCCAGGCGTTCATGCCGGTCGGTGAAATCTTCGTCGTCCTCGACGGTATTTTCCAACAGGGTGGTCAATTCCATGACTGCCTCTTCCAGTTCGTCCAGTTCATCCAGCAGGTCGCGCTGCCGGCTGCGCAATGCGTGAAACATCAATTAATTCCTGTTACGTTTTATGGTTCCCGAAGATTTCGCGGGGTGGCCGAATCACATCCCCAGGTGCGCGCTTATGTGAAGAATCACGGCCTAGGCTTTAAAGCCCCTTATCGTTACGGTTCGGAAACGCGCAAGTATATGCCGGATTTTATCGTGTGGGTGGATGACGGCCACGGCCCAGATGATTTGCTGAACCTGGTCGTTGAGATCAAGGGTTACCGGGGCCAGGATGCAGTGGAAAAGAAGTTGACGGTGGATACTTATTGGGTTCTCGGCGTGAATCAGCTTGGGACTTATGGCCGCTGGGCGTTTGCCGAATTCACCGAGGTTTATCAGATTGACAGCGAATTCAACCGCATGATAGGTGATTTGACGCCAAGCGAATACCACAAATAGGGTGATGCTATGGAACCCGCAAGAGTCTTTGCGCGATTTCCCTGGCCCAGGGATTAATTTCGCCATAGGTTTTGATCAATTGGCCTTGCGAAGCGCGAAACAACAGTTTTGCCGGGGCGTTATCCACCGAGTTATCGTACAGATAAGTTCGATCAGCCAGTGTTGCTGCGACCGAACAATAGGCGAGCGACTTGGTGTAACGACTGATAATTTTGGAAATGGGAACGTCATGTCCGCCTTCCATAACCCGTATGGCGACTCGCTTGGCGTTAATCGACGGGTCATCCGTTCCCACAAAAAACATTCGGACAAAGAAGCCGGACTTCTGCGCCCGGCGCATGAAGTCGACCTTATCTGGCGCGGAAAGAACCGTTTCAAAAGCCAGGCTGTCGCCATTTTTCAGGCAACGCTCGCGAATTTCAGCCGCCCGTTGCGCTGCTTGAAATACGGCCTCCGGGGCGTTCCAGTCGCCAAATTCGTCACGGGCGATGAAGTCCGGGTTGATATAAATGCACCCGGCCATCCATTGGTGCATCAACAATTGTTGAGTGATCGAAGTTTTTCCCGAACCATTTGGGCCAGCCACCACAATTAATCGGGGCTTCTCCGGATGGGTCATATAGAGGGCTGATTTGGATGAAGGGCAGCGATCTCTGCTTGTAAGCGCGCCATCAATTGCTCGTGCGCTGTTTGTGCGCGTCGGCGCGCTTCTTCTACTACAGCTTCCATCAGCGCCCTCAGTTGCTCGTCAGAGGGTTCATGCTGGGTGTCATTCAAATCGAAACAAGTTGGTTTCATGCGTTTCACCTTTGGCATTGGGTTACGGCAATCCAGTTTAGAAATGTATATTCTAAATAGTGTAACCAAACTCTATGAACCTCGCACTGACTCCATTCTTCTGCCGTTCAAGGCAGCGCCGTTCAATAATTTCCAGTGGTCAACGACCAGCCGCGATGTGAAGGACGGCAATGCAGCCCATATTACGCGGGAGCCGGAGCAGGTGAAGGCGTTTCGGGATACCTGGCACGATAGCATTCATTTTCTTTATATGGCTCTTCGAGGATTCTTGTGGAACCCACACCGTGAAGAACCAAAATAACGCTTGCAGGATATCTTGCGGCGTTTGAAAAACAGACTTTTGATAGGTGATTGCGGTATTCTTGATGACACCCAGGTTCAAAGCCTGTCCAATAAAATCATGCGCCATCCGCACACTCCGACGCCGGCGGATCGGCGTTTAAATAATGGAGGTGGTCATGGCGGAATCCAGTACGCTGACCGGGACGATCCGCGACATCGTCCAGCGCCACGGCGGCATGCCGACCCGGTTGTTGCAAATTCTGCGCGACATACAAGATCGTTTGACGTGGCTATCGCCCGAAACCCTGGAGGGAGTTGCCGAGGAACTCGGTATTTCACCCGACAAGGTGCACAGCGTGGCCGAATTCTATTCCTTCCTCTACACGGCCCCACGCGGGCGCTACGACATTCTGTTCAGCGACAACATTACTGACCGGATGCTGGGCAACCGCGAACTGTTGCATTATCTCTGCAACCGGTTGAAGGTTGGCGTTAACGAAACCCGGGCCGATGGCCTGGTCACGGTCGGCGCAACGTCCTGCACCGGCATGTGCGATCAGGGACCGGCGGCGCTGGTCAATGGCTATACGCTGACCCGTCTGGACAAATCCCGCCTGGATTGCATCGCTAATCTGATCGAAAGCCGCATCCCGCTGACGGAGTGGCCGCGCGAGTTTTTCGAGGTGTACAGCAACATTCGCCGCGCGGACATTTTGCTAGGCCGGCACTTCGCCGATGGTTCGGCCCTGCGCGCGGCGCAGAAGCGGGGTTCCGACGCCATCATGGAGGAAATGGTCAAATCCGGCTTGCGCGGTCAGGGCGGCGCCGGTTTCGGTTCGGCGAACAAGTGGCTTTCCTGCCGCAATGCCTCTGGTGATGTCAAGTACGTCGTGTGCAATGCCGACGAGGGCGAACCCGGCACCTTCAAAGATCGGGTGTTGATGCAGGATTTCGCCGATCTGGTATTTGAAGGCATGACCCTGTGTGGCCGGATTATCGGCGCTCGGCAGGGTTTTGTTTACCTGCGAGGCGAGTATCGCTATATGCTGAATGCGCTCAAGGCCACCCTGCAACAGCGCCGCGAAGCGGGATTGCTGGGCGAGGCGATCCTCGGCGATCCTTCCTTCAATTTCGATATTGAAATTCATCTCGGCGCGGGCGCTTATGTTTGCGGTGAGGAATCCGCGCTGATTGAGTCGCTGGAAGGCAAGCATGGGGTGCCGCGCATCCGTCCGCCGTTCCCAACGACGCATGGCTATTTGAACAAACCCACGGTGGTCAACAATGTCGAAACCTTCGCGACCGCCGCGAAAATCGCTGTGGAAGGCGGTGACTGGTTCGCCAGTCGCGGCACCGCCTATTCCAAGGGCACCAAGCTGTTGAGCGTCAGCGGCGATTGTGAACGACCGGGCATTTACGAATATCCCTTTGGCGTCACCGTCAACCGGGTGCTTGAGGATTGTGGAGCGCATAACGCTCAGGGCATTCAAATGGCCGGCCCCGCGGGTCACACTATTTCCGCCAAACAGTTTAACCGGCTGATCTGCTTTGAGGATCTAGCGACTGGCGGGTCGTTCATGGTCTTTGACCAGAGCCGCGACATTCTCGATGGCATCCGCAATTTCGCCCATTTCTTCGTCCACGAGAGCTGCGGATTCTGCACCCCTTGCCGGGTGGGAACCTCGTTAATGCGCGATCTGGTCGATAAGGTGCATACCGGCCATGGTACGCTGTACGATCTGGAAGAAATGCGCAAACTGGGGCGGATTATGCAGGTGAGCTGTCATTGCGGGCTGGGCCAGACCGCGCCGAATCCGGTGCTGGACAGCCTCCAGGAATTCCCGGAAGCCTATGAACGACGCTTGCGCTCCACTGCGTATGAACCGGCGTTCAATCTGAACCAGGCGCTGGAAGAGGCTCGTCAGTTGACCGGTCGGCATGATCCGGGCGCGTACCTGAACGAAGAAGATTTACTGGTAGGGGTGATGCCATGAGCGAAGAACACAGCTTTACCCTGGACGGGCGGCGCATTCCCTTTCAGGACGGTCAGACGGTCATGCAAGCTGCGCTGGAGGCGGGCGTCTATATTCCGCACCTGTGTTTTAACCCGGAATTCACCCCGCATGGCAGTTGCCGGGTTTGTCTGGTCAAGGTCAACAACCGCATGCAGGCGGCCTGCACTACGCCAGCGGCGGACGGGCAGGCCGTGCAAAGTGAGACCGATGAAGTGCGGGACATTCGGCGCGGCATTTTGCAAATGCTGTTCGTCGAGGGCAATCATGTTTGTCCGGCCTGCGAGAAAAGCGGGGCATGCCAATTGCAAGCGGTCGCCTACTACGTCGGGATGCTGGC
>JAGRHM010000240.1:0-3982 GCA_020445005.1 Candidatus Competibacteraceae bacterium
CCGCGTCAGCGCAGCGCCCACAAGGGACATTTCGGTCATGTCCTGGTGGTCGGCGGCGATCTGGGCATGGCGGGCGCGGCGCGGTTGGCCGGCGAAGCCGCCGCCCGGTGTGGCGCGGGATTGACCAGCATCGCGACGCGCGCTGTTCATGCTGGCCTGCAGGCGGCGGTTCGACCGGAATTGATGTTCCGGGGCGTGGAAACGCCAGAAGAACTGGAACCGCTCCTGGATCGAGCTACGGTCATCGCCATCGGGCCGGGTCTGGGGCGCGATCACTGGGGGCGGGCCATGCTTCGCACTGCGTTGACCACTGATAAACCGCTGGTTATCGATGCGGATGGGCTGAATCTGCTGGCGATCGAACCTTTATTCCGCGAAAACTGGATTCTAACGCCACACCCTGGCGAAGCAGCTCGTTTGTTGAAGATGACCCCGGCGCAAGTCGAGTCTGATCGTCTCACTGCTGTTGAAGATCTGGCCCTGCGCTACGGTGGCGTGGCGGCGCTCAAAGGCGCCGGTTCGCTGATCGCCAGTCGGGAGGAAGGACGGGTCGCTCTGTGCGCTACCGGTAATCCGGGCATGGCCAGCGGCGGCATGGGCGATGTGCTGACCGGGGTCATTGCGGCGCTGCTGGCGCAAGGGTTGCCTCCCTTCGCTGCAGCGAAGGCGGGCGTTTACCTGCACGGTCTGGCGGGCGATCAGGCGGCGCAAGCCCATGGCGAACGTGGACTGCTGGCCACTGATCTTTTGCCTTTCCTGCGCCGGGGAGTCAATCCCTGAGCCATGCTGAAACGCACTCTTGATTCGTCAGCCGCCACCGAGGCGCTGGGCGCGCGGCTGGCGGTGACGCTGAAGCCCGGTTGCATCATCTATCTAAGCGGGGACTTGGGCGCGGGCAAAACGACTCTGGCTCGCGGTCTTTTACAGGCGCTCGGCCATCATGGCGCCGTCAAAAGTCCCACTTTCACGCTGGTGGAGCCATATCGAATTGGAGCATGGCGGCTGTTTCACTGGGATTTATACCGATTGACCGATCCCGAGGAGTTAGAATTCCTGGGTTTGCGCGACCAACTCGATAGTCAGGCGGCGTTGCTGATCGAGTGGCCGGAACATGGGTATGGGGAATTGCCGGCGGCAGATCTGGAAATCACTCTGAACTATGCTGGCGCAGGCCGTGAATGCCGGCTGGTCGCTATTTCAACTGTGGGCCAACGGATGCTGGCTTCCCTGGCAACGTTATATGCGGAAATACAAACGCCATGATCGAACTGGAACAACTGCTCATCCTGATGGCCCGCCTGCGCGACCCGGATCGTGGCTGTCCGTGGGACCGCGAGCAGACCTATGCCACGATTGTCCCGCACACGATTGAAGAGGCCTATGAAGTTGCTGACGCCATTGCCCGCGAGGACTGGGCGGAATTGCGCGCTGAACTCGGCGATTTACTTTTCCAGGTGGTGTTTTACGCGCAGATCGCCCACGAGGAAGGGCGCTTTGACTTCGCCGACGTAGCGCGCGGCATTGTCGAGAAAATGACCCGTCGCCACCCTCATGTTTTCAGCAATGAAAGTTACGCCAATGCCGCGGAACAAACCGCTGCCTGGGAACGGATCAAATCGGCGGAGAAAATTGGGACATCTGAACCGGTCGCCAGCGTCCTGGATGGCGTTCCTTTGGCCTTGCCAGCGCTGATTCGAGCAGTCAAGTTACAAAAAAAAGCAGCGCGAGTCGGTTTCGACTGGGACGCGGTAGAGCCGGTGCTGGCCAAAATCGGAGAAGAGATGGCCGAGATCCGCCATGAAATCGCCAGCAACGCTACCCCGGAACGGTTGGTCGATGAACTGGGCGATGTGCTGTTTGCGGTCGCCAACCTGGCGCGTCATCTTAACCTCGATCCCGAGGGCGCGCTGCGTGGGACCAACGCCAAGTTCGAGCGGCGTTTCCGGCGCGTCGAAGCCTGGCTGGCGGAACAAAGCCGCATGCCGGCGGAGGCGACGCTGGCGGAAATGGATGCGCTATGGGAACAGGCGAAAGCTGAAGAACGGTTGTTCAACCGCTGAAAAGCGATTGTTCATCCAGAAACTCCATTGCTTTAACACAGCCGATCATCTTCAATTTGCAATGGTCCCTCGCTAGCCGCCCTGGGTTGGGGGCGTTTGCTCTCCAGCTTGATCCGTAGCCGGAGATTATTGGCCGAATCCGCATGGCGAACCGCGGTTTCATAACCGATCCGGCCCATTTCATACAGATTGAACAGCGCCTGGTCAAAAGTCACAATGCCCTGTTCGCTGGACCGGGTCATGACAGATTTCAGTTCCTTAACGCGCCCCTGAAAGATTAACTCCGCCATCAGGGGGGTGTTTAACAGAATCTCGACCGCCGGGATCAGGCCGGATCGATCCTCACGCGGCAGCAAACGTTGGGAAATGAACGCCTTCATGTTGAACGAAAGATCCATTAGCACTTGCGCCCGTTTCTCTTCAGGGAAGAAATTAACGATGCGATCAAAAGCCTGATCGCTATTGTTCGCGTGCAGGGTGGTCAGGCACAAATGTCCGGTCTCAGCGAAGTTGATGGCGTGCTGCATGGTTTCGCGATCCCGCACCTCGCCGATCATGATCGCATTCGGCGCCTGCCGGAGCGTATTTTTCAGCGCCGCCTCGTAGGAATCGGTATCGGTTCCGACCTCACGCTGGTCCACCAGACATTGCTTATGACGATGAAAAAACTCAATAGGGTCTTCGACAGTGATAATATGTTCCTGACACTGCTCATTACGGTAATCCAGCATAGCCGCCATCGAGGTGGTTTTGCCGCAACCGGTGCCACCTAGGAAAATCACCAGTCCACGCTTAGTCATGGCGATATCCCTGAGGATCGGCGGCAGATTCAGTTCGTCGATGGTCGGAATCTGCTGCTGGATCAGGCGCAGCACCATGCCGGCGCTGCCGCGCTGAGTGAAAGCGCTGACCCGAAAACGGGCCATATTTGGGAAATTCAAGGAGAAATTGACTTCATGATGCTGGTCGAATTCCCGCGCATGGCGATCATGCATGATCGCCCGGCTCAACAACGTCGTTTGCTGGGGAGTCAGCCGGCGGTCGCCAACGCGATGAATGACCTGATTAACCTTGAGCGCCGGCGGGCTGCCTGCGGTGATGAAAATATCCGATCCCCCGATCTCCAGCAGTTTGACAGTTAGCTCATAAAGATACTGAGTGGCTTTTTCATAATCGTTGACTTCCAATGCCGAACTCTTGTCCATACCGCGTCTCCTTTTGGCTGATTGATACCCATAAGTATTCTATACTCAAAAAATTACGCCAGCATTTACATATCCTGGCGTGAGCGCCCAACCTCCCCGCTATTTCCGGCTACTTTACGCATCGTCACTTTATCTCATCGTGCTTTCGGGCTGATATCAGCCTTTGTTTTACCATCAGGAGAAGATGATTTCCATGAATGTGAATGACTCCCGCTACTGGCTTCAATTACTAGCGTTATTGATTCCATTGTGTTGGGCCGCCGCCGTTCCGGCGGCGCGTCCAGAAATTGCGCAACCGTTGCCGGATTTTCGCAAGCTGGTGAAGCAGAACGAGGCGGCGGTCGTCAATATCAGCTCCACGCAAACCCCCAGTCGACGGGCTCGTTCATCCGGGTTGCCCGAATTGCCGGGCAGCGAAAACCCCTATCTGGAATTCTTCAAACGATTTTTTCAGGAGCGCCCCGAGTTGCCGGGTGATCGTCAGGCCAATTCACTGGGTTCCGGGTTCATTATCTCCCCCGATGGCTATATCCTGACCAATGCCCATGTCGCCCAGGATGCCGAAAAGATTATCGTTCGGCTCAGCGATCAGCGGGAACGACCGGCTAAAGTGATCGGCGTCGATGAACTGACGGATGTCGCCGTGATCAAGATTGATGAGGGTGAAAATCTGACGGCTGTCAAAATTGGCGATTCCGACACATTGGAGGTGGGTGA
>JAGRHM010000240.1:4055-9313 GCA_020445005.1 Candidatus Competibacteraceae bacterium
GGCCGCAACCTGCCCAGCGGCACCTACGTACCCTTTATCCAAAGCGACGTGGCGGTCAATCCCGGCAGTTCCGGCGGCCCGCTCTTCAACCTGCGCGGCGAAGTCGTCGGCATCAATTCGCAAATTTACAGCAGCACTGGCGGTTACATGGGTCTGTCCTTCGCCATTCCTATCAAACTGGCGATGCAGGTCGCCGAGCAATTGAAGTTGACCGGCGAAGTCACCCGGGGGTGGCTCGGTATTTTGCTGCAAGCTGTTAACAACGATCTGGCTGAGGCGTTCAAACTGGATCGGCCGCGTGGCGCGCTGGTCGCGCAAGTCTTGCCGGACAGCCCGGCGGCCAGCGCAGGCTTCAAGCCCGGCGACGTCATTCTGCGTTACAGCGGCGAACCGGTGGAAGATTCCTCGCAATTGCCACGCATGATTGGCGTAACCCCGGTCGGCAAGACCGTGGCGATGTCGATTCTCCGCAACGGCGAACCGCTGGAAATCAAAGCCACAATTGCCCGGCTGGAAACCACCGAGGAGCGCGTCATGACCATGGATGAATACAATGACCCGCGCTTGGGCATTGTCGTCGCTGATCTGAGCAATGAGCAACGGCGTGGACTAGGGATCGATGATCAGGGCGTACTAGTAACCGGGCTGGATGAGGGACCGGCCGCCAATGCCGGCTTGTATCCCGATGATATTATTTTGCAACTCAATCTCGTCCCGGTAAAAAACGCCAGCCAGTTTGTTGAAATGGCCAAGGAGCTACCCAATGGCACAGCCGTGCCAGTGCTGGTGCGACGGGAAAACGAATCGCTGTACCTGGCGGTGCGTATGCCGCCTGAACGGGAATGAGCCAATTAAACACCGATGAACCCCAATAATTGCCTGAATTTTGAAAAACCGATCGCCGAACTGGAGGCGATGCTCAAAGAGTTGCGGCATCTCAGCACCGAGCAGGATTTGAATATCAGTGATGAAATCGCTCGCCTGGAAGCCAAAAGCAAGGCGCTGACCGAGTCGATTTTCGCCACGCTGACGCCTTGGCAGATTTCCCAGATTGCCCGTCATCCCCTGCGGCCTTATACGCTGGATTACCTGGAGCGCATCTTCACGGATTTCCAGGAATTGCATGGCGACCGAACCTTTGCTGATGACCATGCCATCGTCGCTGGGCTGGCGCGGCTGGATGGCCGTCCGGTGCTGGTCATCGGTCACCAGAAAGGCCGGGACACCAAGGAAAAGATTTACCGCAACTTTGGCATGCCGCGTCCAGAGGGTTACCGCAAGGCGTTGCGTCTGATGAAACTGGCGGAACGCTTTCGCTTGCCGGTTCTGACCTTTATTGATACGCCAGGTGCTTATCCAGGCATCGGCGCGGAGGAGCGCGGCCAGAGCGAAGCCATCGCTCGTAATCTGTTTGAGATGAGTCGGTTACGGACGCCGGTGATCGGTATCGTGATCGGCGAAGGCGGTTCCGGTGGTGCGCTGGCGGTGGGGGTCTGTGACCGGGTGCTCATGTTGCAGTATGGCACTTACTCGGTGATCTCGCCGGAAGGGTGCGCGGCGATCCTGTGGAAAAGCGCCGACAAAGCGCCAGATGCGGCTGAAGCAATGGGACTCACCGCCGACCGCTTGTTGAAGCTCAATTTAATCGATGGGATCATTCTCGAACCTCCGGGCGGCGCGCACCGCGACCTGGCTTTAACGGCGGAGAATGTCCGTATGGCGTTGCAGGAAAATCTGCAAGCACTGGATGCACTGTCAATCGATGATTTGCTGGAGCAGCGCTATCAGCGGTTGATGAGTTATGGCGCCTTTAAGGAAGCAGCGCCGGTAACGTCGTTGCAATCCACTTGGCAGAGTAGCGTGGCGGCATTGCTGGGGAAGGATAAGGAGAGTTAACCCGTAACGTAATGAAAGTTTGCCTCCTGCCGCTGTCCAAGCTGCTGGCCGATAAGCGTCTTGCCCGCCATCTCATTATCGGCTACAGCGGTGGCCTGGATTCACATGTTTTGTTGCATGTTCTCGCGACTCAGGGTCATCACTGGCCCGAACGGCGACTGGAAGCGATCTACGTTGATCATGGTTTGCACACCGCATCCGTTGCCTGGGGCGAACACTGCGCTAACGTGTGCCGCGATCTAAATCTGCCTTTTCGAGTATTAAAGATCGATGCCCGACCGACGCCGGGAGAAAGTCCCGAAGCGGCGGCCCGTCGCGCCCGCTATACGGCGTTCGCCACTGAGCTTAGTCCCGATGCTGCGCTCCTGACCGCCCATCATTGCGATGATCAAGCCGAGACCCTGCTGTTACAGTTGCTGCGCGGCGCGGGTCCACACGGTCTGGCAGCTATGCCAGCAGTGAGTCGTTTAGGCGAAGGTTGGTTGTTGCGACCGTTTTTGGAAGTGGATCGCGCTGAATTGCTGGCTTACGCTCGTACTCACGATTTGCAGTGGATCGAAGACGCCAGCAATACCGATATCGGTTTCGACCGCAACTATCTTCGTCACCAGGTTCTGCCCGTGCTACGGGAGCGCTGGCCTGCCGTGAACCGCACTCTGAGTCGCTCCGCCCGGCTGTGTGCGGAAACAGCGACCTGGCTGGATGAAGAAGCCGCTGCGGATTTAGCTCGCGTTGCAACGGAGCGTCCCGACCGTTTGGCGGTTCCGGTCCTGCGAGAACTGAGCGCAGTTAGCCAGCGCAGTGTATTGCGCTACTGGCTGCGGCAGTTGCATCTGCCTATTCCCGACGCCCGGCAATTGCAACAGATTCTCCACGATACCCTGACCGCTGCTGCTGATCGTAATCCTTGTATGCGCTGGCCGGGCGCGGAGGTCCGACGTTATCGGGACAAGTTGTACGCCATGCCGCCGCTTGGACCGCATGATGCCCGACAGACCTTTATCTGGCGATCCGCTGGCGATCATTGGCCGCTGCTGGATTTGCCGGGCATCGGCCGGTTGGAATTGCGGAAAACCATAGGTAAAGGTTTGCGATCCGAGGTGTTGCAGAGCGGTTTGCTGCTCGTCGGTTTTCGGCAAGGCGGGGAGCGATTCCGGCCTGTCGGTCGCAAACATAGCCAGGAGTTGAAGAAGCTGTTGCAGGGGGCCGGCGTTCCGCCGTGGGAGCGGGAGCGGCTGCCGTTGATATATGAGGTTAAGGAGGCGGTAATCACTGATCGCCTGCTTGCAGTGGCGGAACTGGGCATTGCCGCCGACTTTGCCGCCGAGCCGGGCGAAATGGGTTGGCAACCCTATTTCTCTTACTCTGATCTTTCCGATACGGAGTTGGAGAAGCCCTGAAACTGGTTGCGACGAGCGTTCGGTTGGGCGCCGTCCAGATCAGAACTCGATCCCGCGCTGCGCTTTCACTCCCTGCTCCCGGTAAGGGTGCTTGACGCTGTGAATGTTGCTGACCAGATCGGCTTGTTCAATCAGCGCCGACGGGGCGTTGCGTCCCGTTACCACGATATGTAGTTCCGGTCGCCGGCGGGAAAGTATTGCCAGCACCCGCTCTGCATCGAGATAACCGTAATGCAACACTGGATTCAATTCATCGAGAATAACCAGCTCGTAGCGCGCCTCCTGGATCATCCGCTCGACCTCCGCCCAGGCCCGTTCCGCCGTGGCCATGTCCCGCTCCCGATCTTGAGTCAGCCAGGTGAATCCATCGCCAATCACTTGAAAATCAACATTTTCAAAATGGCTGAGCACCGCCCGTTCCGCGCTGTCCTGACGGCCTTTAATGAACTGCACGATCCCCACGGTCATCCCGTGGCCGATGGCGCGCAACGCCATGCCAAACGCCGCCGTAGTCTTGCCTTTGCCGGGACCGGTGTAGACGATCAGCAGTCCTTTCTCAACGGTTGCATGGGCTTGTTTGCGTTCATAACCGGCCTTGCGTCGGGCGGTCAGGCGGGCGTGGTCGGAAGGGGCGGTGGACATGAATCATTCCCAAAGCGTTCAAGGCGTCAAATGCAGCAAGCGCACGATCAACGGGGCCAGCAACGTGGTCAACAACGCATTCAAACCAATCGCCAGGCCAGCGAACGCGCCCGCTAGACTGCTGATTTGCAACGCGCGCGCCGTGCCGATGCCATGCGCCGCCACCCCAATCGCCATTCCTTTGACGGCGTCATCCCGGATGCGCAGGCTGTGCAATAGCGCGGGAGCGGCGACAGCCCCGACCACGCCGGTCAGAATCACGATCACCGCGGTCAGCGATGGCAGCCCGCCGATTTTTTCAGCAATACCCATCGCTACCGGAGTCGTCACCGACTTGGGCGCCAGCGACAAGAGGGTGCGCGGCGAACCGCCCAATAGCCAGGCTAGGCCAATGGCGGACAGAATGCCGGTCAGCGAACCAGTGAGCAGGCCGGCCAGGATCGGGAGAAACAATTGCCGCACTCGCTCCCAGTGCAGGTAAAGCGGGATGGCCAGCGCCACGGTGGCGGGACCGAGCAGGAAGTGAATGAACTGTGCGCCCTTGAAATAGGTCGCGTAGGGAGTGCCTGTCAGCAACAGAATCAGCGCCAGCAGCGCGATAGCCAAGGCGACCGGATTAAAAATAGCCCGCCCGCCGCTACGGCGGAACAGCCAGTGTCCAGCCAGATAGACCAGCAGAGTCACAGTCAGCCACAGCAATGGCGAGGCCGCAAGATACACCCAAATATCGTTCAGCATGAAAACATCCTAATGGTTATCCAAAATGTTGTCATTTTGAATTTTGGGTAGCATCCCGTTCAGCTCATTCCAAAATTAAGTCGCTGCTGAGCTTCGCAAGGGTGGTTGCAAGGAAGCTGCGTTTCTTCCGGGTTAACGACGGTGGAGCGTGGGAACCAGGCAGAGTGAAAGATCCTTTTTGCGAACGACCTTGACCGTCGACTTTTTTTACACGGGCTGAATGGCCGGGGTTTTTCCAGCCTCGATCAGTTTTTTCTTTTATCATATTGATTTTTTTCTAAAAAATTGTGATTTTCGGTGGCGGGTGGTGAGCTTGGAGGGTTGCGGGGGTGTCGGAATTTTTTACAGAATAACTGACTGATTAAATAGGAATTTGGTTATTTTTTTTGATCTATTTGAACGTTATTTAATATATCTGTAGTCTATTAATCTTTACAAATTTATTGTTTTTAGTGCTGCAAATGAGGTAGTTCACTTGTCTGTTCCTTAGCCGAAAATCCGCGAAATTGTCAATTATAAATAACGAATAAATAACTAAACTTTAAATATAATATTTTATTTCCAATCGGCAGGTGATAAACC
>JAGRHM010000241.1 GCA_020445005.1 Candidatus Competibacteraceae bacterium
TCGCCGCCCTGCACCGATTCCAGCAGATAGCTGTAGGGCGCATCGGCCAGGCGGAGGTAGGCGCTCAGGGGCGTGTCAAGATCAGCCAGCACTTCACGGGCCACCGGAATACGGTTGAACCCTTCGTTGGCCAGGCGGCTAAAGTCATTCGGCGTCATGGGTTAGTAGCAAGCAACGCAGGTAATTCGGTAATGGAGTCAATCACCGCGTCCGGTTGAGCGTCGCGGATATCATAACCATGATTATAGCCGTAGGGGACGCAAACCACCGGACAACCGGCGTTGCGCGCGGCGCCCACGTCGTTCAGCGAATCGCCGACCATCAAGCCTTGTTCAATGGCGATGCCCAAGCGTTCAGCGCACAGCATTAGCGAATCAGGGGCTGGCTTGGGCTTGGGCACGCATTCGCCGCCAACGACCGTGGCGAAGAATGCGCCGATGCCCAGTCGATCCAGTAGGGGTTGCGCGAATTCCGCCGGTTTGTTGGTGACGCAGGCCATGGGGAAACCGATGCCATGCAATTCGGCCAGTCCGTCGTGAACGCCCGGATAGAGCGCGCTGTAGACGCTGATGTGTTCCGCATAAGCCGCTTTGTAAAGAGGTTTGGCGCGGGCGAACAGTTCGGGATCGGCCTGGCTGGCGTCCATCTCCCCCACCAGGGCGCGGCGAATCAGGTTATCCATGCCGTTGCCGACCCAGGTGCGCACCTGATCTTCTTCGCGCGCGGGCAGGCCCAGTTGGCGCAGCATGACATTTACCGCTGCGGTCAAGTCGGGGACGCTGTCCACCAGGGTCCCATCGAGATCGAAGAAAAGCGCCGTGATGTTTTGGAACATGATTTAGCAGTCTGCCTTGGCCAGTTCCGCACGCAGGGCGGCAATGGTGGCCGAATAGTCGAGGGTATTGAAAATGGCCGAGCCGGCCACGAAGGTGTCAGCGCCCGCTTCGGCAATGGCGCGGATGTTGTCAATTTTGACGCCTCCGTCCACTTCCAAGCGCACCGCGCAACCACTGTCATCAATCAAGCGCCGCGCTTCACGCAACTTCCGCAGCGTGCCGTTGATAAAGCTTTGGCCGCCAAACCCGGGATTGACCGCCATCAGCAACACCATATCCACTTTATCCATGACATATCTCAGGCAATCCAGCGGTGTGGCGGGATTGAAGACCAAGCCGGAGCGACAGCCGCAATCGCGGATGTGCTGCAGACTGCGGTCGATATGGTCGCTGGCTTCCGGGTGAAAGGTGATGTAGGTCGCGCCGGCGGCGGCGAAGTCGGGGATGATGCGATCCACCGGCTTGATCATCAAATGGGCGTCAATCGGCGCAGTAACGCCATGCTTGCGCAGCGCCGCGCACACGATAGGGCCGACGGTCAGATTTGGGACATAATGATTGTCCATCACGTCGAAATGCACCCAGTCCGCGCCTGCTTCTAATACGGCGTCGACTTCTTCGCCCAGCCGGGCAAAGTCAGCAGACAGGATGGACGGGGCGATGACATCATTGCGCATAAGCGGGCTACTCTTGAGAAGATGGCTAGCGCATCACTTTACCCGAGTTGCAAGAGGTTTGGCGACCCTCGGAAGTTTCCGAGAAGGTGGTCAATCCTGATCCAGCGCCTGGGCCAGATCAGCGATCAGATCCTCCACATCCTCGATGCCCACCGACAGCCGCACCAGTCCATCGTCGATGCCCAATTCCCGGCGCACCTCCGGCGGCACCGAGGCATGAGTCATGATGGCCGGATGCTCAATTAAACTCTCCACGCCACCCAGGCTTTCCGCCAGCATGAATACCCGGCAACGGGTCAGAAACCGGGTGACATTCGCCAGGTTGTCGCGCACCACCGCGCCGACCATGCCGCCGAAGCCGCGCATTTGCCGCCGCGCCAGTTCGTGTTGAGGGTGACTGGGCAAGCCGGGGTAGATCACTCGCTCGATCTTCGGGTGCTGCTCCAGCCATTCCGTCAGGCGTTGAGCGTTCGCGCTGTGTCGCTCCATGCGTACGGCCAGGGTTTTCAGTCCGCGCAGAGCCAGGAAGCTGTCGAAGGGACTGGCCACCGCGCCAATGGCATTTTGCAGATAACCTAGGCGTTCAGCCAACTCCTGACCCCGACACACCGCCACGCCGCCGATCATGTCGGAATGGCCGT
>JAGRHM010000242.1 GCA_020445005.1 Candidatus Competibacteraceae bacterium
GAAAGAGGCAGGGGGGATTTTGGCCATTCGTCTCGATGCCCACGAACTGGTCGCGGTGCTGAAAATGACCCCGGCGCGTCAGAACATCATGGTGGTCGGCAAGCATGGCATTGGCAAATCCGAACTGATTCGCGACGTTTGCATGCAGCAGGGTTTGCCAGTCGAATGCTTCTTCCTGGGCCAGATGAGCGACCCCGGCGATCTGATCAGGTTGATGCACAAGGACGAACAGACCGGGCATTCCGTGTTTCTGCCGCCTTACTGGTGGCCGCTAAGTCAGGAACCGATTGTCCTGTTTCTCGACGAACTCAACCGGGCGCGGCCCGAAATCCTCCAGGCGGTTTACGATCTGGCGCTGAACCGACGACTAGCCGGCAAAACCCTGCCGCCGGGCAGTCGGGTGGTTGCCGCGATTAACCACGGTGATGAGTATCAGTTGACCGAACTCGATCCAGCTCTGGTGTTACGCTTCAATCTTTACGAGTTCGTCCCGACCGTCGAGGACTGGCTGCTGTGGGCTAGAACGAAGGATCTGGATAGCCGGGTGATTGACTTTATCCACGAGCAGCCGTTTCATCTGGACGGGGCGCGCACCACCGAGAATCTGGCGGGCTTTTCCGATCTGGCCAAAACGCCGGATCGGCGCGCCTGGGTGCGGGTCGCCGAATTCATTCAGCCCCATGCGGCGCTGGACGGACTGCACATCAAGGCCATCGCCGGCATGGTCGGCACGACGGCGGCCGTCGCGTTTCAGCAGTATCTCAGCGCCACCCGGCAGGGTGACCCCGGAACAGGTGCTGCGGCATTGGCGCGAGCATCAAGCGCAAGTGAAGAAACTCGCCTTGCATGAACTGATTCAGCTCAATGAGCGCCTGCTGCTCTGGCTGCATGGTCTGGAGCAACCGATCCCGGACGCCAAGACCCTGTTGAGCAATCTATTGGCCTATCTGAAGATGCTCAAAGCCGCCCGGCATAATGAGGCCCTGGCGCATTTCGCTTCACTACTGGAGAACCCCAAGTTCGAGCGTGCCATGGCGATCTGTTCGGGATCGGTAGAGATTTTAACGCTGCTCACCGATTACATTGTCGGGATCAAAGGGTGAGCGCATGGCCGCCGCGCCCTTGGCCCGTGAACGCATCGGGCGGATTCTGGAACGCTGGTTTCTAACCGAACCCTTGCTGTTTAGCCTGTGGAACGATCATCGCGTGACCAGCGCCCCAGTGGCGACGATCCGGGTTGGGTCGGATGTGATTGCCTATAACCCGGAATTTATCGACCGGTTGACGCCGGCAGAACTGGAAGCGGTGATGCGCTGCGAGGCGGTGTGCATTCTGTTGAAGTATCCCTATTCGCGCCGACTGGTGCCCCCGCAAATCACCTGGCAGGCCAGCAACCTGACTTTGCGTGAACATCTGGGAGCATTGCCGTTGCCATTGCCCTGGGCGGTGGACATCTTCGGCCACCACGATTACGACTACCAGTTTTACGAGTTCTATCATCATCGTCTGCTGGAACAGGCCGCCTCGACTCCAGGTTCCTCCGCGCGGGTGGAGGCGGGCGGAGGTGGCGCGGGCGAACCGGGGCCTGCCTCAATGACCGGGGAAGATGAAGGAGAAGGGGGAGAGGTTGAATCGGCGTCGTCTCCTGCAACGGGGGGAGGCGCCGGCGGGGAGGCCACTCCCGATCTGCTCAACGACTATGCTCATTCGCCCCGCGTCGGTCTGGAAAACACTCGGGACTGGGACGAAGACGATCTGTTCAGCGACCGCATCGACGAGCGGGTCACTGACGCGGAACTGAATCGGAGTTGAGGAACGCTGCCGGGGACGATCCGCCTACGGGTGCTGGCCAATCGCCAGCTGCGCTTGGATTATCGCAGCGTGCTGCGCCTGTTCCATCGCTCGATCCTGTCGCGGCGGCGGCGTTTAACCCGCATGAAACCCAGCCGGCGTTACGGATTTCAGTATATGGGCAGCCGCTACGACTTTACCACCCGGCTGCTGGTGGCGGTGGATGTCAGCAGCTCGATGTCTAACGACGACATTCGCCTGGGTTTCTCGCTGGTCAACCGCTTTTTCCAGTACGGCATCGACAGCATCGACGCCATTGCCTTCAATACCGAGGTGCATGGCGAGGTGCTCAAGCGCGCGCGCGTCGGGAAATTGCGGTCACAGGACGCGGCGGCACGAATTCCAACGCGGTAATCGACTATGTCGACGCACATC
Source organism: Candidatus Competibacteraceae bacterium (assembly GCA_020445005.1). GTDB lineage: Bacteria > Pseudomonadota > Gammaproteobacteria > Competibacterales > Competibacteraceae > UBA2383. The sequence continues at coordinate 2,227 of JAGRHM010000242.1, forward strand.
CCGGCTATGACGGGGTCATTATTTTCACCGACGGCATCGCCCCGGCCCCGCGTCGGCCCCGCTCGCCGCGCATTCAGTTGCTCTGGGTGTTCATCGATGAAAAGCGCTATCAGGCCGGCGCCGCGCCGTTGCGTGCGCTGGGACGAGTGATGTTTCTCAAAAACAGCCTGCACCGATAGGATTGAGCTGACAAGTCTGGATGTGCGTCTTCAAAGCAGTTTTTTCAACCGCTGCAATACCCCCAGTGCCTGCTCCGGATTCAGCGTTTCAGGATCGAGATCGGCCAGCGCGGTAACGACGGGGTGAACGTCCGCGCCGAACAGGGACAGTTGCGGTTTTGCTTCCGAACGCGCCGGCAATTCCCGACGCAGCATCTGCCGCTCCAGCAACCGCAACCGCTGGCGGGCTTGGTGAATCACCGCCGCCGGCACGCCCGCGAGAGCCGCGACTTGCAGGCCATAGCTGCGACTGGCCGGACCGTCTTGCACCCGGTGCAGAAACACGATGCTATCGCCGTGCTCCACAGCGTCCAAATGGACATTGGCGATGCCGGGGTGCTCCTCCGGCAGGCGGGTGAGTTCAAAGTAATGCGTAGCGAACAGGGTAAAAGCGCGCACCGTGCGGGCTAGATGGGCCGCGCAAGCCCAGGCCAGCGCCAGCCCGTCAAAGGTGCTGGTGCCGCGTCCGATTTCGTCAATCAGCACCAGACTGTGTGGCGTGGCGTTGTGCAGGATGTTGGCCGCCTCGCTCATTTCCACCATGAATGTCGAGCGCCCGCCGGCCAAATCATCAGATGCGCCGATGCGGGTGAAAATGCGGTCGATGGGGCCGATCACCGCACGTTCGGCAGGGACGAAACCGCCCAGATGCGCTAGCAACACGATCAGGGCAGTCTGGCGCATGAAGGTCGACTTCCCCCCCAAATTTGGACCTGTAACGATTAGCATCCGGCGTTGTTCTGGTTCCAGATATAAGTCGTTGGGGACAAACGGCTCGTCTAGCACCTGTTCGACGACAGGATGCCGCCCGGCGGTGATAGAGATGCCGGGTTGAACGACCAGTTCCGGGGCATTCCACTGCAAGGCGGCGGCGCGTTCCGCCAGATTGCTCAATACATCCAGTTCCGCCAAGGCAGCGGCGCTGGCTTGCAAGCCGGGCAACTGGACCCGCAGCTGCTCCAGCAATCCTTCGTACAATGCCTTTTCCCGCGCCAGCGCCCGCTCCTGAGCGTGCAGGGCTTTATGCTCGAATTCCTGCAATTCCGGGATGATGTAGCGCTCCGCGCCTTTCAGGGTCTGCCGGCGATGGTAATCCGGCGGCACGGCCTGGGACTGAGCGCGACTGACTTCGATGTAGTAACCATGCACCCGGTTGAAGCCGACCTTGAGGTTGGCGAGGCCGGTGCGCTGGCGTTCGCGGGCTTCGAGATCGATCAGGTATTGATCGGCGTGGTCGTTTAGCCCACGCAGTTCGTCCAGTTCGGCGTCGTAGCCGGACGCGATGACGCCGCCATCGCGGATGATTTGCGGGGGATTCTCGATGAGCGCGCGGTCAAGGAGGTCGCAGACTTCGGGATGGGTTCCGGCGCGCTGGGCCAATTCCCGCAGCAGGGGCGCATCACAGACTTTCAGGAATTGTTGCAGGCCCGGCAGGCGACCGAGCGCATCGGCCAGAGTGGTTAAATCGCGGGGCCGGGCGGATTTCAGGGCGACCCGGGCGAGAATGCGTTCGACATCGCCAGTTCCGCGCAGCGCGCCACGCAGGTATTCGTAGCCGCCATTATCCAGCAGTTGCCGCAGGCTGGTGTGGCGCTGGCGCAGAAGGGCCTGGTCGCGCAGGGGCCGGTGCATCCAGCGCCGCAGCAGCCGTGCGCCCATCGGCGTTACGCAGCGGTCGAGGACGCCGAGGAGTGTGTGTTCCGACTGGCCGCTCAGGCTGTGCTCGAGTTCCAGATTGCGCCGACTGGCAGCGTCGAGAATGACGCTGTCCTCGTGGCGTTCGACGCGCAGGCCGGTGAGGTGAGGGAGCGCTGCCCGCTGAGTATCCTTGACGTATTGCAGCAGGCAGCCAGCAGCGGCGACTGCAATCGGTTGATCAGCGCAGCCAAAGCCGTCGAGATTGTGGACGGTGAACTGGCTACACAGCATTCGCGTGGCGCTGTCCCGGTCGAAATGCCAGGGTGCTTGCCGACGCAGGCCGGGATGGTCACGCCAAACGCCGGGCGGGGCGAAGTCTTCGGGAATGAGCAGTTCCGCTGGTTTCAGACGCTCCAGTTCGCTGAGCAGGGCAGTTTCGCTGTGCAGTTGGGTAAGGGTGAACCGGCCGCCGCTGAGGTCGAGGTGGGCGAGGCCGTAAGTGTTTTTGATCGGGTGCAGGGCGGCCAGTAAGTTGTCGCGACGTTCGTCGAGCAGGGCTTCGTCAGTCAAGGTGCCGGGGGTGACGATGCGGGTAACGCGGCGCTCGACCGGCCCCTTGCTGGTTGCGGGATCGCCGATTTGCTCGCAAATGGCGACGGATTGGCCGAACTTGACCAGTTTGGCCAGATAGTTTTCCACGGCGTGGAAGGGAACGCCGGCCATGGGGATGGGCGCGCCGGCGGACTGGCCGCGGGTAGTGAGGGTGATGTTGAGCAGCTCGGCGGCGCGCTGGGCGTCGGCGTAGAACAGTTCGTAGAAATCCCCCATGCGATAGAACAGCAGAATGTCGGGATGCTCGGCCTTGATGCGCAGATATTGCTGCATCATCGGGGTGTGTTGGGAGAGGTCGGGGGTGGGGGAGAGCGTTGCAGATTTTTTCATGAGTGCAACCGAGGTAAGCAGTCGGTTTTTTTAGAGGGTCTGAATTGAAGCAATCGCTGTTCAATGCGAGCTTGGAGGACGGATCGGTAGTGTTCTGGACTTGAAGTTTATATAATACCTTATCGAAATTTGATTGAAAATAATTTTATGAGGAGTCTCAAAATGGTTTTAATTC
>JAGRHM010000243.1 GCA_020445005.1 Candidatus Competibacteraceae bacterium
CCGGGGATAAGTCCGGCTTTGCCCAGGATCGGCGAAGTGTGTCACACTTTCTTTTTTGCGAGGCTACGAGGTAGTGTAATGCCCCTGGATGTCAATCCGATCATCGACCGACTGTGTGAGACCTTTCCGGCGGCTTTTAATCGCCAGACGCCCAAGCCCTTGAAGATTGGCGTGGGCGAAGAACTGATGGCCCTGGCCGGCGAACATCCAGCGTTCGCCGATTGGACCCGGACCCAAATACGTCGGGCGATCAAGGGATATACCCGGTCGTTTCGCTACCGGAAGGCGCTGGCCGCCGGCGGCTCCCGGTATGATCTGGACGGGCAACCGGCCGGCGAGGTGACTCCCGAACAACAGGCGCTGGCGCAAGTGCCCCGCAAGAAAGCCGCCGGGCAGCCGTCCAGCCCCGCTCCATCCCCCGCCGCTCCGGCGCTGTCACCGGCGGAACGACAAGCCTTGTTCAAGGAGGTGATGGCGATGGCCATTCCCGGCAAACTCGATATAACCCTGAAAATCAATCAACTCCCCCAGGCGAAACCGGCCTCGCCCGGCACGGTGCTGTTCGCCGTCCAGACCGACGGGCGCGTGGTGATCGTCGAGATGAAGAACAAGCCCTGGAACACGCTGAAGAAGGCGGCGGAGAACTACCCGCAATGGGTGGCGGCGATCACCGGCAAACTGGGCGATGCCATCGAAGGCGGCTTTCAGCTGGAGAACCCCAGCGTTCAGGTGTTCGAGAAGAAACCGAAACCGGATGCAGCGGCCCCGTCCACGCCCACCGCCCCAGAACCGCCGGTGACCGCCGCCCCGGCGCCCGCGCCCGCAATGGGCTATGCCCAATTGACGCTAAAGGGTCGCGTTACGTCCAAAACCGAGGCTTAAACTCGATCCGTGCGGACCTTAGATGAAAGCGCATCTGACGGACATCAGCCGGATGATTCAAGCTCCGAAAAAAAAAGCATTCTTTAGATCGGACACAGAATACGGCTCCAATGACTTCTTCTTAGCTTCTTCCAGAAATTTAGCCGGACTCAAAGGTATTCTTTGACGTTCGTCTTGTTGATGAATATCAAATAGATCGTGCGTTTCAACTTTCGCGTCCGAAGAAAATGCATTATGTTCATTTAGAATTTCCAAGAGTGTCAGAAAATGCCGGGTGCTGGGTCGATAATGCCCACTGCTATTATCTAAACGCTCGATTTTTCCGCCCTTCACCGCTATTGTGCCTGCGCAACGAACCTTGCGGCCACGGTTAAACGACGAGTGATGAAATGTGCCGACGCTATGTGAATGGATCAACAATGCGCCATCCTTTAGCCACACGTACGCTTCACCTGACTTGTTTTTTGCTACTCCACTCGTGTTCAGCAGCTCACACTGGCTTTTTTCCTCCGTTAAGGGTTTCGCAGACAGGTAACCATTTTTGATAAAAACCTCTCGGACTTTTGAGCTCGAACCATATTGCACGCGGCTAAACTCGAAGTTGGATGGATCACAAGCATCGAGATATTTAGTTAGTGTGCAAATAGGCTGCCCCTCTAGCCATTCAAAGAAATGTTTTTGTGTTTGCGAATTATACCACACGATAAAGGCATAGCTTATGGCATTCTCGTGGGTCGCTTTGAGTATGAACTCCTGATGGTTGTTATTGGCCTCCAGCTCGATTGGGCGGTGGAAGGGATCCCACTTTTCCGGCTTCACGCTAGGTCTTAGACTCAGTAATTCTGAATCAGCCGATGAGTTGCTCTTGCGCTGCAAATAATCGAAGAATTCTGAGTAACTATTTAAATGCCCCGTGAGAGAGTGACTCAGTTTTTCCAGATACTGGGCTTTCTTCCGCGCCCGTTGCGCAAGCGAATATACCCAGCGGTCAATGTTCTTTTCCTGCGGAATTAGTGGAGGTGGAGTACTTGCATTATTGTTATTGCTTTTGCCCCTAGCAGCGAGCGAACGTGGATTGACATTGCTTCCTCCTTTGTGGCTGTTTTCTCTTTGATATTGGTCATGATTTTTTTCTTGTAAATATTGACAAGCCTCCTTTTCAAGCGCCTTAAGCGCTTCGATACGCTTTGGGAAGATATCCCGGTTTGGTTTTTCTAGCTGGTGATAAGACGTTAATTGTTGCGAGATTTTATTCAAAGGATCTTGGGGGTTGGTGCCGATGGCAATCTTAGTAAAATTAAGCATCTTCTGCCAAGCGTCAAGCGACATGACATCTCGCCAAGGATGTTTGTTGTCAGCCATAGATCTCTCCTTTAAAAATGCCCGTGGTCGATGACTGATTCTACGGAATACCCACCGCGTTGGATGCAGGCCCATCGGAGAAAGGGCTTGAAGCCCAACGGTACGAAAAGGTACGCTGAGCCGTAGGTGTCTAATATGTTTTGAGTTTGTGGGCATCGCAAACTGGCTCAGAGTAGAGTGTCTATGGGGTCAGCTCACGAAGATGTCGTGGTTACAACCCAAACCGGGTTAACTTTTGAGGTGATTCAGCCCCTGTAGCGTTCCCGTGGTCCCCGTGCGCAGTCTCTGGGCAGCGGGCGCTGGCCCTGTTCTCCCAATGGATCGCTCCTGAGCCGCAGGCGCATTCTGCCCAGAGCGCACACGCGCGATGAGGAGAGGCGTATGCAAGCCAAGGTCACGAAACCCGGTCGGACGCGCGCCGCGCACCCGACACCCACGCTGGATGGTGTTGAGGAGCGAATCTCCTGTTGGAACGCCAAACAATGCGTGTGGCGGGCGCTCGACCTGCTCTATCATCGACCGGTGAACCCCCGTTATCGAACGTCCTCAGTGGAGGTCGCGACCCTGCCTCCGGCGGAGGCCCCACTGGAGATCGACTCATTGGACCGGTTGAAGGTCGGCCGTTAGCCGCGATCGATGCCCGAGTGTCCTCGGAGAAGCAGGAACAGGAGCAGACGGTGGCCAGTCAGTTGGAGGCCCTGTATCAGGCAGCGGCCCTGCGCGGTTATGCGCTGACTGCCGAGCTGGTCTTCGTGGATGAAGGCTACAGTGGTGCCCGGCTGGATCGTCCGGGCTTAGAGCGACTCCGCGATGTGGCGGCGGCGGGGACCGTAGCAGCAGTCCTGGTCTATGCGCCGGATCGGCTGGCCCATCACTATGCCTATCAGGTGGTGATCATTGAGGAGTTAACACGCGCCGGTTGCGCCGTCATCTTCCTTAACCACGCCTTCGGCGAGAGTCCAGAAGAACAAATGCTGCTTCAAATGCAAGGGGTATTTGCGGAATACGAACGGGCGCTGATGGCGGAACGGACGCGCCGGGGCCGATTGTTTGCAGCCCGCCAAGGCCGGGTCAACGGGGGCGGCCATCCACCCTATGGCTATTGATACTTACACAAAACGGATCCGACCCCGTCCCAGTTAGTCGTCAATCCGGGCGAAGCCGCGATCGTGCAGCAGATGGACCGGTGGTGGGTGGAAAAGCAACTCAGCTCCTACGCCATTCAACAACGCCTGACCGAGCAGGGCCTGCCGACCCGGGGTTCCCATCGCCAAGGCTGGGCCCAAAGCACGGTCATCCACATCCTGCACAACCCGGTCTATAAAGGCGAGGCCGGGTACAACCAAACGCAGGTGGCCGACGCGTGGCGTCCGCGGCTGCAGACGGGCCTGAAGGACCTGCGCCCAGGCAATCGGCGCAGTCGGACCCGCCGTCCCCAGGAAGAGTGGATCCCCGTGCAAGTGCCCGCGTTGATCAACGCGGAGCTCTGGCGGATGGCTCAGGAACAACGGGCATCCAATCGTGCTCGCGCCGCTCGCAACACCCCGCATGAGTACCTGTTACGCGGCCTGCTGATTTGCGGACACTGCGGTCGACGGCTGGTCGGCACCTGGACGGCCCTCTCGCACGGCCGCTCTATCTGTTTGGCACGTTATCCGCGTTCGGCGCCATGGAGTTGCGAGGGTCGCAGTGTCTCTGCTGCGCGGGTCGAAAGCCAGGTATGGGACCCCATCAAGGATTTGCTCGCCGAACCCGACCGGCTCCGGGCACGCGACCAGGAAAGCCGGGGCGATCCGGCGCTCGTCGGCAGCGACGAGCGCGAACACGTCCGCATCGAGCGCCAACTCCAGGGGATCAAACGGGAAGTGCAACGGCTCATCGATGCCGACCCGATCCGAGTCATCACACTGACCGAGTTGCAAGACCGCCATCGGCGCGCCGAAGAGCACAACCCTGTCTTGACGAACCGCCTGCAGGAACTTTACCAGCAACGCCAAGCCCGGGAACAAGAGCTCCGACTCCTGCAGGGGCTGGAGGGGTTTTGCGCCAGCATTCACGAGGCACTGGCAAATCCTACTTTTGCTGTGAAACAGAAAGTGCCACAATGGGTCGTGGATCGCATCATTATGGAAGACACCCGGCTGGATGATTCGGCACATCATCCCGATCGGCCCTGTTGGGTTGCAACCACGACATCAAACGGAAAAAATCGTACGCTAAGCCTCGCCGGGCATGTTCTTGCCGTAGGTCCGGGTGATTTTGGATTTGATCGCCAGTTTGAATTCACCGAGCCCGAGCCCGAGCCCGGGTACGGGAGGAAGTCCGGCATTGGGTAAAACCTTCGATATGTATTGATTCCTCATTCGTCGGGCCTGCGCTTCCTGGAAAGTAACCGTCTCGGCCACGTGCATCAGTTGTTCGGTCGCGCGCCGTAAAGCTTCTGTTGGGGTGTCGGTTACTCTCGGATGCCCTTCTAGGGGTCCGGGGAGCAATGGAACAGCGAACCGATATAAGGATAAATTGCTAATTATACCAAATTGTTACAGTCATCAGACAATGAAAGTTCAGTAAACTAACCGAAACGAATTCTTACTGAACTTTGATTTCGCAAACCAGTTTTCTGTACTAGTTATTCTGCTTTTGCATCCTATGGAAGCATCCCACTAGCAGGTTCATTAAAACGATCGTTTTTTTGAACGACAAGAGGCTGCCTCAGCCCTGTCTCGTTGGCAGATAATCTGGGTTAGTCCAGATGTTTGCAGGCTGTTATCAATGAATCTGGGCTGTTGGCCAAATAATGTGGGTTTAAGGCCCCAGATATTGTCAATGAATCTGGGCTGAAAAACGGGATGTTTGCAGGCTAAGCCACCGATGTTTGCAGATCGCTACACCTATCCACACTCGGACCTTACCGACCGGTGCGGGCTCTGGCGATAGCGGGTTGGCTGCTGGTGCTGGCAACAGGCGTTGAACATCCTCCAACTGGTGCCGAACCGCCCCAGTAGACAAAACGATCGACGTCTCGCCCGTTCCCAGACTCGCCTCACACCTTGCGCACCGGGCCGGGGTACTGCGCGACCCGTTCGTCGGAAGTCAGCAGCGCGATGCCCTCGACCAGGGCTTGCGCGACCAAGAGGCGATCGAACGGGTCTTTGTGGATCGGCGGCAACCCGTCGAGGGCGACGGCGTGCTCGCTGCCGACCGGCAGCTCGCCGTAGCCGTTATCCAGCAGCCCGCGGCGCAGCAGCCGGACGTCGACCCGAAAATCCTCGCGCCCCAGCCCGCGCTTGATCGCGATCTCCCACAGGCTCGCCGCGCTGAACAGCAGCTCGTTCTCGGGTGCCTCAATCAAGGCGCGCGCCTCCACTGACAAGCGGCCGGGGCTTCCGGCCGCCCACAGCAGCAAATGGGTGTCCAGCAGCAGCTTCACGCCTCGCTACCGAACAGCCGCTCGATCTCCGCGTCGCCCATCCAGTCGAAGTCGTCCGGCACGGCGATCTGGCCGGCCAAGAAGCCCAACCGCCGGCACTGTCCCATCTCCGGTGCGTTCAACGCCATCACCTTGACCAGCGGCTTGCCGGCCTTGGCGATCACGAACGGCTCGCCCCGGGCCGCCTGCTCGACCAGCCGGGACAACTGCGTCTTCGCTTGGTGGATGTTGATGGTCTGCATCACGGATTCCTATAAACTAAATTCAGTTAGTCTAGTGGGCTGCCGCAAAAGTTTT
>JAGRHM010000244.1 GCA_020445005.1 Candidatus Competibacteraceae bacterium
CCGACCTTGAACAAAAAACCATTTTCGCCATGACGGATCAATTCTCGAACGCCTGGAATATCGCTGGCAATCACCACCCGCCCGGACGCCATACCCTCCAGCACCGCATTGGAACGACCCTCGCGGTAACTGGGCAAAATGAGTACTGTGGAGCGCGCCAACAACTCAGGTATCCGTTCGGGTGGAATGCTCCCTGCAAAACGCACTCTATCCGGCAATTCCAAAGCCGTTGTTAAGGTCTGCAACGGTTCGCTTTCCGGACCTGCGCCGACTACATGCAAAACCCACCTTTCCTGGTCGCGTATTTCCGCACAAGCCTTGAGCAATACATCGACGCCTTTACTCGAAATCAAATTACCCAGATAAAGCAATTCAATCGCTTCTGCGTCTTCCGGACAGGCTGGCAGCGGCGGAATGGCGATAAATGTCTCGCTGACGCCATTGGGTAAAAAAACGATCTTTGCGCTTGTGGCGGAATTGCTAGTGACCAAATTCTGGTGCATCGCTTCGCCGACGACCGTCACTTTCCGGCTGAAACGCAGGCACAGATCCAGCAGGCGGCGATATAAACCCGAGTGCCGGGCGCGATTAAAATCCTCGCCCCGCAAAGTGGTGATGACTGGCGTTCCCGAGAACAATCCAATCAAACCGGCGAGCGCGCCGGTCACGGACCAGTTTGCATGGAGGACATCAACATGGCGTGATAAACGCCAGACCGCCACAAATAACGACAGAAAAAATCCCGGTAATAACAGCCAAGCCAGGCGATGGTTACGCAACGCCGCAGGAACGCCACCCGGCAGATGCGCCAGAATCTGCCATTGTCGGGGCGCATAGCGGAAGCAGCGGGTTTCAAAACCGGAATGCTCGATCTCAATCGGTCGATTGGTGCATGGAGTGAGGACAGTAATATCGGCGTATTGCGCTAACTCCCGGACCAGTTGCGCAATAAAAGGCCCACTGGTTGAACCTGGCCAGAGCGGAAATGAAGTCGTAATAAAACCCGCCCGTAATCGCATCATCCGGCGAGCATACTCAAAATGCTGTTAATCCCGCTTGGTTCGGCGCTGATCATCTTCAACCCCCCTGTAATGCAGAGCGGAAATTTGCTCCGAGACCAACCCAATCAAAAGCAATGACAGCGAATAGATCAGCAGCACCGCACTCATATTGGTAAAGCGATTCATGGTCGTGTAGGTATAGGCATAATAACAAACCGCCGTCAGAAAAAAGGTTAGACTCAGCGGCGCAAAAAACCGCATCGGCGAAAACAGCGCGCCAATTTTCAGGATGATCAGAAAAAACCGCGCGCCATCCCGCAAAAGACGAATATGGCTTTTACCCCCGCGCTGGCTGGCCCGAATCGGCACATACGCAACGGGAAACCCGGAACGAAAGAACGCCATTGTGCTGGTGGTCGGGTAGGAAAACCCATTCGGTAACAAATAGAGAAACTTACGAAAATGGCGCGCGCGCGCGGCGCGAAACCCTGAAGTGAGATCTTCAATCCGGTAACCGGTCATCACCGACGCAAAACGGTTATAGACATAATTGGCCATACGCCGGCCCAAGGAAGCATGCGTATCGGCCTGTCGCGCGCCGACCGCCATCTCATAGCCTGCATCAATTTTCGCCAACAACCGGGGAATATCCGCCGGATCGTGCTGCCCATCCGCATCCATAAAGACCAGCACATTGCCATTCGCGCACCGCGCCCCGGTTTTGATCGCCGCCCCATTGCCTAAACTGTAGGGATGCGAGATCACCCGAACGCCCGCCGCTCGACATACGCCGGCAGTCTCATCGGTCGAGCCATCGTCGACCACAATAATTTCCGCTCCCGGATACTGGCCGGTCAGTTTCGCCAGCAACGGGGGCAAATTCACTGCCTCGTTCTTCGCGGGCAGGACAATGCTGAGTTCGCTCATAACAGGCTCTGGGTCTGGTTATCGGGAATCGCTCTGCGCGATAATAGCCATGACAGCCTCCTGGATTCCAACACAATGCCAACCGCCATGACCCGACTGCGCGCCTTTACGCTCCATCTCACTGGCAGCGTACTCATTTTCCTGATCTTCCTTGGTCTCATGTTCTTTATCTGGTATCCCGCGCCCTATTTCACTATAGAGGTTGGCTGGGCCGCTCTCAGCATTCTGATCGGCGCTGGCCTGGCGCTCGGACCGCTGCTGACCCTGATTGTGTTCAAACCGGGCAAACGCGGCCTCAAATTCGACATGGTTTGCATCGTTCTTATGCAGCTCGGCGCGTTCCTCTATGGCGGCTTCCTGATCTACCAGGAACGCCCGGCCTTCGTCGTATTTGGCGTCGACCGCTTCACCGCCATCCCGACAAGCGCCATTGACGTTGATCAAGTTCCCGCCGAACTGCGTCAAGGTTCGCAACCCTGGCTGGCGCAAGCCGACTTCCCCGAAGATCCCAAAGTCCGGGAGGATCTGATGTTCGCCGTCCTCTCCGGCGCGCCGGACATTGAATACCATCCCGAACTCTACCGCCCTTACGCCCCCGACCTGCTCGACCTGCGCAAGCGCAGTATCGACTTGCCGACTCTCACTGCGCGCGACGCCGACGCTAAAATCGCCATCGACCACTTCCTGGCCCGGAAGAGTGGGCGGTTGGCAGATTACCTCTATCTGCCCCTCAAAGGCAAAAAGAAAGACATCGTCATGGTGTTATCCGCCCACGATGGCAAACCGGCTGGATATATCGCCATCAGCCCCTGGCGGGAAGACTATCGTTAGAGCCATGCATCCAACTGCACGCGATTAACACCTTAGCCGCCTGATCCTGAAAGGGCGATTCAATGCGATGGCGCTCTACAGAACAGCGCTATTTTCCGATTCTGTCAATCGGGACCCTCGCTGGAGCAAGGCGATGCGATCATTATGAACTATCCTTACCAACTTGGCGCTCAGCGCCCGTAACCGGTCAGCAATGCCCGGCGCTGGCGTTGACTGCGCCCGCCTCTCAACATTACCGACAACATGAACCGATCATCGAGGAGAATATCATGCGAGTCATTCTGCTAGGCGCACCCGGCGCCGGTAAGGGCACCATCGCCAAACTACTGACCCAAGTGGATGGTTCCGTCCAGATCTCTACGGGCGATATCCTGCGCGGCGCGGTGCAGGCCGGCACGGAACTGGGCAAACAAGCGGAAGCCTTTATGAAAGCCGGCGATCTGGTGCCGGATGCACTGATCATGGGCATCATGGAAACGCGCCTGCAGGAACCAGATTGCGCTAAAGGTTTCTTGCTGGACGGCTTCCCGCGCACCATCCCGCAGGCCGAGGCGCTCAAGACCCTGCTCAATAAACTGGGCATTCAACTCGACGTAGTAGCCAATATCGAAGTCCCACGCGAGGAAATTCTTAACCGCCTCACCACCCGCCGCACTTGCGTCAACCCGCAATGTCAGGCCATCTACAATGTCCGCAGCCAGCCGCCCAAGGTCGAAGGGGTGTGCGACAAATGTGGCAACCCCATCGTGCAGCGCGACGATGAAACCGCCGAGGCCATCAGCCATCGTCTCGACACGTACAACCAGAAAACCGCCCCGCTCATCGACTTTTACCGACAGGAAGGCATGTTGCTAACAGTTGATTCTCCGTCCAGTGAAGGCATAATCAATGCGATCCTGGAACGGGTCAACGGCTGAATGGTGGTCATGTTGACGTAGCAACTCGCTTGCGGGCCATGATAACCGCTCAATTGCCCGCAAGCGGACGCCTGTCCACCAGGCTCGGGCGTTACATGGCGGCAAAAATGTCCCGCATGGTCGGGTCGGTGACGACACAACCGGCGCGTCGCAATTCCGCTAACTGATGCCGGCCCACCACCTTGTCAAATTCCTCGTCAAAATCAATCTGACCCGACTGGTAGCCACGGTAAAAATACCGCCAGTGCGATCCCTGCTGTTCCGAACTGTCCGTATTCGCCTCAAGCGCCGCTCCGCCCTGCAACATCTTGCGCTTGAACTGCTCCCGGCTACGAATGTTGTAATGGTAAAGGCGAATACTCCTGGATCGCTCGCTGCTATCATCGGTCATCTGCACGCCATGATTACCCAGGGCGATGCGCTGATAACCCTGGGTGCGATGAATGACCTTGTGAGTCGGCTTATGGAACAGCACATTGAACCCATCGAGCGGAAAGCGTTTGGGTACGCCCCGTCGCACACAATCCGTTGCGGTCCAGTATCCACCCTGTACAGGCGGCAACATGTTGTAGGACGGACACTTGATTTTACTGGCCCGGCTGTGCGCCAGCACATTGCGCAGTGAGCCGCCATCGGCATACCAGAACTCATCGGCATCGCTGTTAATGCAATAGTCCGCGCCGTAACGGTCGCGCGCGCGCTCGATCATCCGATGCACCCAGGCAATTTGATCATAAGCGGGATTTGGTTCGTCAATCAGTTCCAGAATGACCCCGGTTTGCCGGTACTGCTCCAGAATCTCGCGGGTGCCATCCTGGGACTGGTGGTCGGTTACGATCAGACCATCGATGTCCAGACCCGAGTGATAACGCAGATGTCGCTCGATGATATCGACTTCATCCCGCACCAACAGGGTCATGATAATTTTGGGCCGCTCAATGCGGGGGCGACCACGCCAGACAGAGAAGATCGACATAACAATGACTCGCTTAAATTTCAGTTGCAAAAACCATTTCCCGATCAATTTTTTATTTTGTTAATAACAACATATAGCTAACCGAGGTCAATTTACCACTTTATGTTGCTAAGCAGCAAATTTTTGTTGCGTTGCAAAAACAAAACCGGTATGAAGGAGTCTAAGAAGTTAATAACCCCTTTTATTAAGGACCTCAAGCTATGACAACGTCACATCCTGTTCACACGGTCTGCCCGCATTGCAAGCGGCCAGTCGTCGCATTGCGTGGGCAGCAACACACCCGCTGCGCCGAGCATGGCCTCATCGTGCCGATGCGCAGTGCAATTGTGAATCCTCCGCTGAAACCGGCGCCTCCAGCCAAGGCCGCCTGATCAAGTGGGCGCTTGACTGGTCCATAGCGAATTTCCGCAAGCGAAAGGTTGAATTGTGCAAGACTCATTAGTCAAAATTGACTGAGAATCCATAAAATAATGAGTCGTTGCATGGCAATGCCCGCCAGGCATTGACTCGCCTCTCCCTACTCGCAGCAGGAGATTGATCATGAGCGATGTTGATCCCATCATTGGTAACTGGTATCGCAATCAGGAAACGGGCAATGACTTCGAGGTGGTCGCCCTCGACGAAGATGCTCAGACGATTGAAATCCAATACTTCGACGGCGAAATAGAAGAACTGGAGCTGGATACCTGGTACGACCTGCCGATTGACCCGATTGAAGCGCCAGAAGACTGGTCCGGTCCCTTTGATGAAATGGAGTCGGATGACCTGGGTTACGAGGAGGACGAGTTCAGTGATGAGGATGACTTGCTCATCGACCGGGACCAAGACTGAAGCAGCGCTCAAGCCGGTTGGCGTTACGCCGCTTCGTCATTCCCGCCGCGCCCGGGCAAACGCTTCGGCCAAAGCGCCCGGACGCGGTTCAGCCGGTTCCTGTCGATGCTTTGGCAGGGGTTGCCGGAGTTTTCGCTCCCTTTGTTCCTGCCCGGCGGGCGGACGTTGGACACGATCCGTTTTCCGGGCGGGCGCACCTGTCGCCGGTTCGCTCAGCCGCAACGTCAGAGCGATCCGTTGTCGTTTTAGATCGACTTCCAGCACTTTGACCTTGACGACCTGACCGACTTTAACCACCTCGCGGGGGTCTTTAATAAACCGGTCGGCCAACGCCGAAATATGCACCAGACCATCCTGATGCACGCCGATGTCTACGAAAGCGCCAAAATTGGCGACATTAGTGACTACGCCCTCCAGCACCATCCCCGGTTGTAAATCCGCGAGTTTTTCCACGCCATCCCTGAAGGCGGCGGTTTTGAATTCCGGTCGGGGATCGCGGCCCGGCTTTTCCAACTCCGCCAGAATATCGCGCACGGTCGGCAGGCCAAATCGGTCATCCGTGAAGCGAGCCGGCTCCAGGGTCTTGAGGAAAGGGGCGTTGCCCAGCACTTGATGCAACCCACGTCCGCTGGTAGTCAAAATGCGCTCAACCAACGGATAGGCCTCCGGGTGGACCGCGGAGCGATCCAGCGGGTTATCGCCATTCAGGATGCGCAGGAATCCAGCGGCCTGTTCAAAGGTCTTGTCGCCCAGCCGGGAAATTTTCAGCAACTGTTCGCGGCGACGAAATGGACCGTTGGCGTCACGAAACTCGACGATATTGCGAGCCAGCGTGGCGTTCAATCCAGCGACCCGCGCCAGCAGCGGCGCTGAGGCGGTATTGACATCCACGCCGACCGCGTTCACGCAATCTTCGACCACGGCGTCCAGCATCCGCGCCAGGCGGGGTTGACTGACATCATGCTGGTACTGCCCGACGCCGATGGCTTTCGGTTCGATCTTGACCAGTTCCGCCAGCGGGTCCTGCAAGCGACGGGCGATGGAGACCGCACCGCGCAGTGACACATCGAGGTCTGGAAATTCCCGCGCTGCCAGTTCCGAAGCGGAATACACCGAGGCGCCAGCTTCCGACACCACCAGTTTTTGCAAGCGCAATTCCGGATAATGCTGGATCAAATCGGTGGCCAACCGATCCGTCTCGCGGGAAGCGGTGCCATTACCAATGCTGATCAACTCGATTTTATGCTGGCGGCACAACTCGGCAAGAACCTGCAAACTCGCATCCCACTGGTTGCGCGGGGCGTGGGGATAAATGGTTGCGGTATCGGCCAGTTTGCCGGTGGCGTCCACTACCGCAACTTTGACGCCGGTGCGCAACCC
>JAGRHM010000245.1:0-1265 GCA_020445005.1 Candidatus Competibacteraceae bacterium
GCCATGGTCTTTGGAATGTATGCGCGGCAGCTTCGCGAGCGCCATCGCAGAGTCAGCAACCGCTATTCAATACGACAAATTGCTTTGAGAGTCGGTATGGAGCCCGCTTATCTCAGTAGAATCGAACGCGGTGATACGCCGCCGCCATCGGAGCAGGCGATTCGGCGCCTGGCGGCGGAGTTGGGAGAAGATACGGACTTTTTGCTGGGGTTAGCTGGCAAGGTCGCATCGGATGTCTGTGAAATCATTACGAAGAGGCCGATCTTGTTCGCCGAGTTGATTCGCTGCCTGAGTGACTTCTCTGACGAACAGTTAATGGCGTTAGTCATTAAAATTCGCAACAATGAGTGCTGAATTTCCTGGTGATGCCTGTATGCAAACCACCCTCCGTAACCTGGATTTTAGCAGGTAAGTCGTGAAATCCAGGTTGCTTCTGGATTTCGCTACATTTTATTCTGGGCTATGGCTTTTTATTCAGGTTGAATCTTGTCGACCAGTCGCAGAAACAACTCTTCCAGTCGATTCGCTTTGTTGCGCAAGCTGGATACTTCAATGCCCTGCGCCGACAGTTGTTGAAACAGGGCGTTGACGCCCCGTTCCTTGGCGACATCCACTTCCAGGGTCAGCTCATCCAGCCGGCGCAGCGGATAACCTGGAATATCAGGCGTTCCGCTTAGAGGGTAATGCAGGTTAAGCACAAAAGTTTCCAACTGCAGCCGATTCAGCAAGGTCTGCATTCGAGTATTTTCGATAATTTGACCCCGGTCAATGATCGCGATATGGCGACATAGACTTTCTGCTTCTTCCAGATAGTGCGTGGTCAGAATAATTGTCACCCCGCGACCGTTGATTTCCCGTAGAAAATCCCACATCGAGCGGCGGATTTCGATATCCACTCCGGCGGTCGGCTCGTCCAGAATCAGCAATTTCGGTTCATGCACCAGCGCCCGGGCGATCATTAGCCGCCGCTTCATGCCGCCGGATAACTCACGCGCCATTTGTCGGCGCTTGTCCCACAAACCCAGTTGTTTGAGATAGGTTTCAGCGCGCTGGCGGGCCAAGTCGCGGGGCAGGCCATAGTAGCCCGCCTGATTAATCACGATCTCGGCCACCGGCTCGAACTGATTGAAATTGAATTCCTGCGGCACCAGGCCAATGCAGCATTTCGCCGCAGACAGCTCATGATCGAGATCATGACCAAACACCTGCGCCGCACCGTCTGTCTTACGCACCAGGGAGCAGATGATGCCGATGGTGGTGGACTT
>JAGRHM010000245.1:1316-1589 GCA_020445005.1 Candidatus Competibacteraceae bacterium
AGGTCAATGCTACGCAGCGCTTCGAAGCCATTTGCGTAGGTTTTGCGTAAATCACGCAGGGTCAGGGCTGCGGTAGTCATACGATGGAATTCCATCATCAGGGCGGCTAGTCTTCATGAACGATCTGGTGGAAGTGAAACCACGAGGAGGGATCACGCATGGTAGACGAAAACAACGAACCCGACGATATTACTCCATCCGAAGCCCCAACGTTGAATCCAGCACCGCATGTTGACCCGGAAACCACGAAATTGCCGATGGAGGGCGTCCGGG
>JAGRHM010000246.1 GCA_020445005.1 Candidatus Competibacteraceae bacterium
AGCAGCCAACAGCTCCTCTACGTCGCGGTCGCTTAATGTGAATCGAAAGTACCTCCACACCGCGTGGCTGATAATCTCGGCGGGGTAGCGGTAACCGGCATAGGGATTCTTGGTGTCGTCCATGGCCGGGAAGCCTACCGGTTCGGCTGGTAATACTCAAGTTGACAATACCGTTCGGTCCTGCGCCCTTCCTTTTCGCCCACGGTGTCACTCAGCACGACGGCCAAGGCGGCTAACTGGGGCTGGCCCAGCCCCACATTGTGGGCAATCCCCATGTGCGCCTTGAGTTGAGCCTCGACGCCGTCGAGGCTCGCCAGCGCGGAGACGGTAGCGATTTCACGACTTTGATAATCCAAAATGCCGCGACCGAACAGGTCGCCAAAGAGATGACTTTGCAGCAGTTGGTTGATAGCAGGCACGCAGTCGAACAGCGGCCCGGAAACCGGCTTGCCGACCAATTGGGTTTGCACTTCCTTGCCCAATTCCAGGCTGCTTTTGTCCGCAGGTAATGTGCTCGCCGCTTTGCCGATCGCATCGGTGATGCCTTTGGCCTTGCGTTCCTCAAGGACACTCATCAGCGTGGCCAGGCCATTCAAGGCGCGGGGAAAGCCGACATAGGCGTAGAGGTGAATCTGGACTTCCTTGATTTCGTTGATCGTCAAACCGGCCTCCAGTCCCGCCTGGAGTGCGGTTTTCAGTAATGCTTGATCACCGTTGGCCGTAAAAGCGGCGATGGGGATGATCCCTTGCTGCTTTGGTGTCAAGGCCTGAACGTCCGGCATGGCCTTGGTCTGCGGCGGTTTGCCGCCGTCATATTCGGCATCGCTGACCTTTTCCTTCCACACCACGTTCTGATCATCCAGACTGCCGGTGATGACCAGATGGGTCATCTTTGCATCCGGCGTGGCGCCGTGCCAGTGATCAATGCCCGGCGGACACCATACGGTCTCGCCCGCTTTGAATTCGATAATTTTGCCGTCACGGGTGCCGGTGAGCGCGATGCCCGAGGTCACGATCATGTGCTGTCCCGCTGGATGCAGATGCCAGGCGGTTCGAGCGCCGGGCTGAAAAGTGACGTAGGCGCCGGAGTAGTGGGCGGTCTCATTGCCGGGGAACAGCAGGTCCACCTGCACCTCGCCGGTGAAATAGGCCTCTGGTCCCTTGAACGATGGCTGCGAGCCGGCGGGATAGAGGGTTTGGCTGGCCGGTTGGGCCTCCGCGGCCCATCCGGCGGGGCAGAAAGTTCCGCTTAAGAGAGCTAACAGTGACCATAAACTGCGTTTCTTGCTGGGCATGTCGAAACTCCTGGGTTTCGCGCCCCCGCAGGGTCAGGGGCGCGTTGGATGGATTACAGCGCCGCGCGTAACACCCCGACGATATCCGCTTCGCTCATAGCCGGACGGGCCGGCAGCTTGCCGTTGCTGTCGTGAATAATGCGCAGGGTTTCCTTGGCGTAGGTTTCGATCAAACTGTCGTTGATGCCCAACTCGGAAAAGCGCGTCGGACAACCGATGGATTTAAGGAACGCCTCGAAGCGGTCGATGCCGGCCAGCGCGCAGTCCAGATCGTCGGAACCTTTGGCCGTCAGACCGAAAATGCGCTTGGCGAACTGGGTAAACTTCGCCGTGTGGGTTTTCGCAGCAAAGCGCATCCACGCCGGATTGAGGATGGCCAGCCCCGCCGCATGGGTGATGTCGTGAAAGGCCGAGACGGTGTGCTCGATCATGTGCACGGGATACCCCATACCCCCGCTACCCGACTGCACCCAGCCGTTCAAGGCGACTGTGGCCGCCCACTGTACCTGGCTGCGCGCGTTCAAATCACTGCCGTCGGCGATGGCTTTTGGGCCGTATTCCATGGCGGTCAGGATCACGCTTTCGGCGAAGCGATCCTGAATGGGCGTGTCGCCGGTCCCATTAAAGTAGCTTTCGGTAATATGGGTGATCAGGTCACAGACCCCATAGGCGGTCTGATCCTTGGGGACACTCACGGTCAGTTCCGGATCGAGCAACGCTATCCTGGGATACAGGCATTCGGCCTGGACAAAGGATTTTTCCTGGCTCGCTTCATTGGAAATCACCGCGCCGCAGTTCATCTCGGAGCCGGTCGCCGCCAAGGTCGGAACCGTAATCAGCGGGAGCGCTTGGGTCGGAATGTGGGGTTTTGGCTGGCCGTGAACGATCATGTCCCACGGGTCGCCGTCGTACAGGACGGCCGCCGCCATTACCTTGGCGGCATCCATCACGCTGC
>JAGRHM010000247.1 GCA_020445005.1 Candidatus Competibacteraceae bacterium
GGCATGGACATGGGCATCGTCAACGCCGGGCAGTTGGCGATTTACGAGGAGATTCCGGCGGAACTGCGCGAACGGGTCGAAGACGTGATTCTCAACCGTCGCCCAGACGCCACCGAGCGATTGCTGGACATCGCGCCGCAATATCAGGCCGGTGAAGCGTCAACCGCTCCGGAGAAAGTGCAGGAATGGCGTTCCTGGCCGGTCGCCAAACGCCTGGAACATGCATTGATCAAGGGCATTGACGAGTTCATCGAAACCGATACCGAGGAAGCCCGCCAGCATTTTGATCGACCTTTGCAGGTCATTGAAGGGCCATTGATGGATGGCATGAACGTGGTCGGCGACCTGTTCGGCGCGGGTAAAATGTTTCTGCCGCAAGTGGTGAAATCGGCGCGGGTGATGAAGAAATCGGTGGCCTATCTGATTCCCTATATCGAGGCGGAACAAACGGAAGGCGAGCGCCGCAGCAACGGCCGGATTGTGCTGGCCACGGTCAAGGGCGATGTGCATGACATTGGCAAAAACATTGTTGGCGTTGTGCTGCAATGCAATAACTTTGAGGTCGTCGATCTCGGGGTCATGGTTCCCGCGCAAACAATTCTCGACGCCGCGCGTGAGCATAGAGCAGACATGATCGGCTTGTCCGGGTTGATTACACCGTCGCTGGATGAAATGGTCAATGTGGCTAAAGAAATGAAGCGGCAAGACTTCAGTGTCCCATTGTTGATCGGTGGGGCGACTACCTCGGTCATGCATACGGCGGTCAAGATCGACCCGCAGTATCCCAACGCGGTGGTTTACGTCAAGGATGCTTCGCGGGCGGTGGGCGTGGCGCAAAATCTGGTCAGTGCCGATGCCAGGAACGACTATGTCGCTAAAACCAAGGCTGATTATGTCCAGAAACGCGAGCAACACGCCAACCGGCGCGGGCGAGAAGCGTTGTTGCCGCTTGCGCAGGTCCGCGCTAACCGACCCGTTCTCGACTGGTCGACTTATCTCCCACCGCAACCTAGTTTCCTCGGCATCCGCGCCTTTGACGACTACCCGTTGGTGGAATTGGTAGAACGAATTGACTGGACGCCGTTTTTCCAGGCATGGGAACTGCGCGGGCGCTATCCAGGGATCTTTGACGATCCCGAACAGGGCGAACATGCCCGCCAACTGTTTAGCGACGCCCAGGCCATGCTGGACAGGATCGTAACCGAACGCTGGCTGACGGCGCGGGCGGTGATCGGCTTTTTCCCGGCACATCGGGTCGGCGATGACGATGTGGAACTCTACGCGGATGAATCCGCAGAGCAGGAGTTAATGACCCTCCATCACTTGCGCCAACAGGGTCCAAAGCCAAACGGCAAGCCGCATTATTGCCTAGCGGACTGGATTACGCCCCGTGAATCAGGTCGTTCCGACTACTTGGGCGCTTTCGCCGTAACCGCCGGGATCGGCATTGACGCAAGGGTCGCCGAATTCGAGCGGATTCATGATGACTACAGCGCGATCCTGCTGAAAGCGCTGGCCGACCGTTTGGCGGAAGCGTTCGCCGAACATTTGCATGAGCGGGTGCGCAAGGAATTCTGGGGCTATGCGGCGGACGAGACGCTGAGCAATGAGGAGCTGATTGCCGAACACTATCGTGGGATTCGCCCGGCGCCGGGTTACCCGGCCTGCCCGGATCATACCGAGAAGAGGTTGCTCTGGCGGTTGCTGAATGTGGATGGCAACGCCGGTATTCATCTGACAGAGAACTTTGCCATGACCCCGACGGCGGCAGTCAGCGGCTGGTATTTCAGCCATCCCGAGGCGCGCTATTTCGGAATAGGTCGACTGGGTCGCGATCAGGTTATTGACTATGCCCGGCGCAAGGGCTGGTCCCTGGCGGAAGCGGAAAAGTGGCTGGCGCCGAATCTGGGTTATGAACCGGATGAGGATTGAGCGTAAGTAGTGGCGTGTAGCTCTTTCCCAACCCGTCTCCCGTGAGCGGGCGAGGGAAGTAAGCGGTTACCTTTCCGCCAGTTTCCTCAGCATGGCGATCAGTTCTTCACCCAGTGCATTCAGTTCGTGGAACCGGGTGAACGCCTGTTCCGGGCCTTGATTTTCCACAAGGGCGATCAACTCGTTAGCGAGTTCGTGGAGTGCCGTGTGCTTGGCGAGGATGAAGGCATACTGCGGGTGTCCTCCGTATCGGGAGGCGCCAAGGGGCTGCCATGATGCCTAGCCGCACAGCCGGTACTTGGCCAGTCGTCCCGTGTGGACAGACGAAGTTGTGTTGCAATAAATGCACATCCAAAGTTCGTTGCAGGGCGTCGGTGTTCTTGGC
>JAGRHM010000248.1 GCA_020445005.1 Candidatus Competibacteraceae bacterium
GAGCTGGATGCCTTACTGGTGCAAGCCAGTGATTTGATGACTGTTCTACAAAGGTTAGCGGAGATGCTCGAACAAAATCCGCGTGCCTTGTTATTAGGACAACCGCAAGGTCGGCCAGGGCCGGGGGAAGCAAGCTCCAAGTGAAGCGCGGACCCCAGGCTTCAGGTAAGAGCTGTTTTTGCAATGCCAAATGCCGATACGTAAGAGTCTGCTTGCAGCCAATAACCCACTGAACCGCTGGCAAGCCAGTTCCTGCAAGAACTCAATTTCTATCGAAAAGCGATATACATCTGAAGTTCATTGAGTGGAGACAAAGTAGTGAATCCATGGAAAGCGTTATGGCTGTTTGTGTTAACGATATTGGTTGGCTGTACGCTGCCACAGGATAATTCACCACCGCCGCAGGCTTATTTACTCGGCGGGGGAGAAATTTTTACGCCGACCCCGGCGCGTCGATCCAGCAACAAGATTCTGTTAGTAACGGTCTCCAGGGATGCGCCAGGCTTCGATTCACAACGCATGGCTTATACGCGGGAGCCGCCCAAACTCGATTATTATAACGACAGTATCTGGAGCGATGCGCCGGCGAAGATGCTGTTACCGCTCCTGGTTCGGGCCTTCGAGGCCACGAGTGCGTTCAAGGCCGTGGTGTCGCCGCCATCGCCAGTGCTGGCCGATTTGCGGGTAGATATGGATTTAATCGCTTTACAACAAGAATTTATGATGCTGCCCAGTCGAGTGCGCCTGACAGTGCGCATCAAGGTGATGGATATGAAGAGCGGGCATGTGCTGGGTACGCAGATCTTCGAAGTGGTGGAGCCAGCGCCCAGCGAGAATGCGCACGGTGGAGCGCAAGCCGCCGACGCGGCAACGCGGAAATTGCTTGGCGAAGTCACGGCGTTTGTGTTGAGTTATCTGGAGTGACGGGAAGAATCCGACTGAATGATGCTAACGTTGGCTATATTCATAACGTCTTGCGCAGAGGCTGGGACTGATAGCCGAGACAATCGTTTTTTCCATGGGTAAATCCTACTAATCTTCTTACAATTATAGAATCCGGCCCGGAAAGCCTGGAGGGTCCATGCCAGTCCGACATATCCTTGTGGTAGATGATTCCAAGTCCGCACGATTGATGCTGCGCAAAATGTTGCAAGGCTTTGGCATGACCGTGGATACTGCTGACTCCGCTGAGGAAGCCTTGAATTACCTACGCGACCGAAAACCCGACGCCATTTTCATGGATCACACCATGCCCGGCATGGATGGTTTAACTGCGGTGCGACAAATCAAGGTTAATCCAGCCATTGCCAGCATCCCTGTAGCGATGTACACCTCACGGGATGAACCCGCCTATCTCCAGGAGGCTCGATTAGCAGGCGCCATTGACGTACTGACCAAACCGGCTATGCCGGAAATGGTCAGTGTGCTTCTTGAGAGGATGCATCAAGCGCTGGACGCTGCGCAAGCCCCGATTATCGCGCCTGCTGCCGAAGATCGTGAGACGACTGTATCGGTAGAGTGGGTTGAAAAAACTGTTGTCGATAAGGCGGAATCGGTCATTTATGACGCGATCGAGTCCCAAGTATTGCCGCTGCTCAATGATGTCATCGCTAAGTTGCGACAGGAAATGGATGCTGGCCAGGCGAAAACTTGTGGTCAAATAGCCGAGCGGATTTGTCTGGAACAGTTTGCCGCATGGCAACCGCCCCACCACGAGTCTGCCAGCGCGCAACTGACAGAAGATGCGATTAGGGATCATCTCTCTCCCTGGTTAGACCAACGGCTGGAGGCGTTCCAAAATCAGGAACAGGCCAGATTTGAAGACCTCGCGCAAAATATAGCGGAGCAGGTTTGTAAGCGCCAATTGCACGAACTTTCCGAACGACTGGTCCGCCAATTAAGCGCTCGTTTTGCCGAAGCTGTCCGTAAGGCTGCCTCGACGGCTCGCGATGCAGCAGTTGAGGCGGCGCGGGAGGTCGCAGTTGAAGCGACCCAGGCTGCCTCTTTATCAACGTCGGGAGAGGCGCCGGTTGTTGCTTCCGCAGCAGAAAACATGGCTGCGACAACCGAACACGCAGCCCGCCAGTTTTGGGCTGACGCACAACGCGATCTGGGACGACGCATTTATTGGGCGGCGGGTTGGGCGGCAGCGGTCGGCGTTGGAGCAGCACTCGTGGTGTATGGACTGCGTTAGAAAAGCCGATCGAGCATTCAGCGGCTGAATGAAGTGGATGGGAATTGATAAATCACAAGCGGAATTAGAATTATGGCGGACATCATCTATTTAACTATTGGAATGATAGCAGGGCTGGTGGTGGGCGGCGTGGTGATTTATCTCATGCCCTATCAGAGCCTGCGCAGCGTTTTGACCCAGACCCAGGCTGAACTGGCCGAAGCCCAGGCGAGTAGCGCCGCGTTGCAAGCAAGCTTGCAGGAAGAACAATCCAAGTCCTACCAGGGACGCCAGACTCTGCTGGGGCGGCAAAAACGGCTGGAACGCGATCTAGCTGAGGCCAGCGAGCGTTATGCCGGGTTGGAGCGGCAATATGCTGAATTCAAGGAACAGGGTAGGCAACAGTTACAGGCGCAGCAGCAAGAAGTTGAAAAACTGCGCGAGGCCATGGCCCAACTGGAGCGGGATCGGTCGGCGGTGCAGGATCGTTTTGCCCAAAAAGGCGCTGAATGGGATGAAGAGCGACAAAGTTTGCTATTACTGAATGGTCAGCTTGAGGATCAGATACAGGGTTTGCGTCGGGATAAGACGCAGGTGAGCGCACAACTGGAACAGCAACAGGAAATTTGGGAGCGCGAACGGTTGTCCTTGCAGATTCAGATGAATACATTGGAGGATAATCTGGCGTTGCAAAGAGCGCGCGCCGCTCAGAATCTGCCTCCGGCAGAGGTTGATCGTTTGGATCAATTGCAGAAGGAATTGGCGGACCTCAAGCGGCAGCAGACTGACTGGGAGGAAGAACGCCAGGATTTTCAGGAACAGCTTGAACGATTGCAAGCCGAGCGGCGATCACTGCGGACTCAGATCATGGAAGCTAGCAGGGTACAGGCGGACGCTGGCTCAGCCGCGGCTGAGCCGGAGGTGGCGAATTTGCGCAGGCAGTTGGTGGAAATGCAGCAGGAGCATGAAAACCTCAAGAAAAAGCTGGTGGCGCGTGACCGTCAGTCTGAGGAGGAACGCGCCGCGCTGGAGTCGGAAATCGAGCAATTAATGGAGCGGTTGCTGCGGGTACAGCGCGAGCGAACGGGCTGATAGCGCAACACCTCTTGAGGGTTATTGTGATGCTTTCTGGTGTCGCATCATTTTCTCGGAGTAAATTTCCGCCTGTCTTTCGAGCTTTCTTTTCATTTCTAGGGCTTCAAGGGACAGATTGCTTTCGTCAGTCTGATCTAGCGGAGTTTCGACGCTATCGCTGCCGACTAGATCCGTCGTGGCGGACTTTACGCTCGTTCCTCCAACGAGACAATGCACATAGACAGTAATTCCGGGACCATACAGTTTCCCGACATAAGTGAGGGGATCGGCAAGGCACAGGCCAATGTAAGCTTTACCGTCGCCTGCTGGCGCGCAGGCTGTGAGGAGGCCAGCATTAGTACTATCAAGATTGGAGTTCGGCCCAAGGCAAACGCAGCCTCCGCCGGTAGCGACTTCTTTACCTTGGCAGGCGGCGGTAGCTACTTTCGAAAGATTACTGTACTCGGAGTTATAGTCGGAGTAAACGCCGCGCGTGCGCACTTGAAGTTTTTTTGCCGCCTCCGAGAAATTGGGCGCTAAAAATGCGATAACCACTACGCTAATGAGTGCATGATGGATTTTCATGAAATACCCTCCTTAATACAGCTTTGCCAATAAGGAAACCAGAGGTTACACCTTGTATGATTAATGTCAATAGTATATGTAAGAACCTGGAAAATTGAGACATGTTGGCAAAACTCAGGCGACTGGGGCCGTTAATCAACCTGATTCCTAACACCGCTATCCAGTTTCTGGATTTCGGGTTTAATCTTAACGAGATTCGGTTATCCCGCGCATTCCTGGCGGAAACTGGCGCAGATGGGCACCCACTATTGACCCCGTTGTACGCCGATGACGCCAGCGGCCAATTTACAACCCACGATGGAAAGACCGTCAAACCTGAGCAAGCCTATTCGCTGAACGCGGCCAAGGCGGCGATGATTCTCGACCGGACCTGGTTGCCAATCCCCTTTCTGCGTATTCGCGAACGTCGTTCGGATGATGATCATTTGTTCGATAACGGACCGATTAACTGGGCGCGGGCGCGACTGGTCGAATTACCGGCGCCGGACGTCGAAGGTTACACCCATCGCGTCACCCTGGCGTTCGACACCCAATTGTTGCCGACCCGCGAAGGCCGGCCTTATCTCGCCCCCAGCGCGCTGGATATGCAATCCGGCGAGGAATTCGCCCTAAGCGACGCCGAGGAGGATACCAGCTGGTTTCTGGAGCAGGAATGGGTACGGGAGTGGGTGCATCAGCATTTCTACGCCTATGAACGCCGCCACCGCGCGCCGCGCCGGGTGGATGAAGCGGAACTCCGCGCCAGTCCCGACGGTCAGGCCGCCTGGTTGACCATACTGACATTGTTGAAAAAAGCGGTGAATCCGCCGCGCTTGCGGTTCACTTTTGTGGATGATGGACCGACGGCTCGACTCAATCGACCGGTGGATGTCGATCTGGTGCTGGACATTGGCAATTCCCGCGCCTGCGGCATGTTGATGGAAACCAGCGGCGACGCGCCGGTGGACATGAACGACAGCTATCGGCTGGTGTTGCGTGATCTGACGCATCCAGAACGGGTTTATGACGAACCCTTTCCCAGCCGCGTGGAATTTGTGCGCAGCACGTTTGGCGATGAAAAGCTGTCCCGTCGCAGCGGCCGCAGCAGCGCCTTTTTGTGGCCGACCGTCACTCGGATCGGTTTTGAAGCCCAAGCCCTGTCCTATTTCAGTCACGGCGCGGAAGGCAGCACCGGCCTGTCCAGTCCCAAGCGCTATCTGTGGGATACCGATCCGCGTCATCATGCTTGGCGGTTTAACGCCGGACCGGCGGCAGGCGGCGGCGACAGCGGTCCAGTGACCACAGGGCCGTTTGTCGGTCATCTGCGCGAGGATGGTGAAGAACTGGAGCCGGGCGAGCCGCCGGCGGTGACTGCGCTGTTCTCGCGCGGCTCGCTGATGAGTTTTTTTGTCGCCGAGGTGCTGTTGCAAGCCTTTATTCAGGCCAATTC
>JAGRHM010000249.1 GCA_020445005.1 Candidatus Competibacteraceae bacterium
GGCGCTTCGGCGCCCGAGGTGCTGGTGCAACAGGTCATCGCCCGGTTGCGGGAATTGGGAGCGAAGACAGTGGAGGAAAGCGCTGGCCGGCCAGAAAGTGTGGTGTTCGCCTTACCGAGGGAATTGCGCTAAACAAGGTCATTCACTTGAGTAAGTAATGCAGCGAAATGCTCAGAGCTGGCGCTTGCGCCCGGTAATCCCCATAACTGTTAAAACCATACAGTCGCTTGTTCAGATCATCGTCGAACCAGCCAAGCAGATTGTAGCCATCGACGCGCATCGTGAGATGATCGGTAGCGCGGTATTGCAACCCAAGATTGAAAAACACGCTCGGTCCATACGGATCGTCATAACCGGGCGCGATAGAGATCGGACCTTGATGGTCGGTCACGAATTGCGCGAAATCCTCGGCGCCTGGATATCCCCAATACACTCTTGCTGAACCATCGAGACGCCATTGGTCGTTGAGATCGTAACCAACCACCAGTTTCGTCACATGGTTGCTCCAGTTCGCCAAATCATCGCCATAGCCATACGGTTGAGCCGTCAGCACCGTATTAGTATCAGGGTTTCTTTTAAAATCCAGTAACTTGGTATAGCCGTGCGACAGCATCGCGCGCCAAGGTTTTTTCCTGTACAGCAACTCCAGCTCAACGCCCCACTGTCGTAAATTTCCTACTTGGGTCGTTCCTGCATCGAACTCTACGCCATACGCGCCTGAATCCCATGAGATGACGTCGAGGTCATGGTAAAACACCGCTGCCGGCCAACAGCAGGCTGGGCGTATGTTGTCGTTCGTAGCGCAACTCCGCGCTCTTGAGTTCCTCGGGAGGGCTGGTCGTCCTGCCATGCTCCCACTGCCAGCGCATTTCTTCAGCGAAGGTCATGCGCAAACTCTTGGCCAGCATCAGCTTCCAGGTATTGATGTCGTCGGGTGCGTAAACGGTGGTCAGGCGCGGCGAGAATAACCAGTTCGTATAAGTATTCTTGTCCAGCCGCACACTGGTGAAGTGCGTCCATTGTTCATTGATTTTCCATTTCCACGCCATACACAAGTGGAGCATCGTCCTGGCCTGCGCCGTGATACTGATCGACGCCGACATAGAGCAACAAACCAGAGTCCTCACCGAATCGCCGCCCGTGTTTGATTTCCGCGGAATAGAATTCCTCGACCGCGCCCAAGCGGCCCGTCAACGCCGTGCCTTCAAAAGTCTGCGCGGTGTCGGTCACGATATCGACAACCATTGACACGGCCCCGGCGCCGGATGATGCCGCGCAACCCAAGGTGGCGCGCCTCCCAGTGATGGCGGATCATTTGTAAATTTGGCGCGTAAATATCCAGCAATTCGTTAAGACTGCGCGCGCCGCTGGCTTGAATATCCGCTTGGGTGATCGTGGTAACCGTCGAAGGACTGAGCCGGGCGGAAGACATCGTCAGCGAGCCTGCCGGTATGATCCGCAGATTCATCAGCTCTTCCAGGCTTAATTCCAAAAGTTCGTTTGACGCCGCCGATGGAGTCAGCGTTAACATCACGGCCAACCCCAGGAAAGTCCTCCATGTTTTTACTCTGGACCATGCTTTATGGTTCCGGCTTGCTTTGCTCCTCGCTAAACTTCCCCATAGCGCGCCCCGG
The DNA here is from genome assembly GCA_020445005.1 of Candidatus Competibacteraceae bacterium. Taxonomy (GTDB): domain Bacteria; phylum Pseudomonadota; class Gammaproteobacteria; order Competibacterales; family Competibacteraceae; genus UBA2383. The sequence continues at coordinate 1,635 of JAGRHM010000249.1, forward strand.
CGCCGATCCAGCGGCGGATCAGCGGCTCGACGCAGTCCGGATGATTGCGCAGCAATAAATCGGCGGTATGGCGCACGACATTCAGTAAATCCTGATCGCGCAACAGATCGGCGATGCGCAAACTTTGTTCGCCGGTCTGACGGGTGCCCAGCACTTCCCCGGGACCGCGCAATTCCAGATCGCGGCGAGCGATTTCAAAACCGTCGTGACATTCCCGCAAGACCGCCAGCCGGGTATGCGCGACTTGGGACAGCGGCGGTTTATAAAGCAACACACAACTGCTGTCGATGCTGCCGCGCCCAATGCGCCCGCGCAATTGATGAAGTTGCGCCAAACCCAAACGCTCGGGATTCTCGATAATCATCAGGCTGGCGTTCGGAACGTCGACCCCGACCTCGATGACAGTAGTAGCGACCAGCAACTCCAATTCTCCGGCTTTGAAAGCGGCCATCACGGCTTCCTTGGCGCTGGCGGCCAGCCGGCCATGCACCAGGCCAACGCGCAATTCCGGCAGCAGCGCAGTCAATTGTTCAGCGGTTACTGTGGCCGCCTGATATTGCAGCGCCTCGGATTCTTCAATCAACGGGCAGACCCAGTAAGCTTGGCGGCCGCTGCGACAGGCTTGGCGAATCCGTTCGATGATTTGGTCGCGGCGATGATCGGGGGCGGCCACGGTTTTAACCGGGCGGCGACCCGGCGGTAATTCATCAATGACCGAGGTGTCGAGATCGGCGTAGGCGCTCATCGCCAGGGTGCGTGGAATCGGCGTCGCGGTCATGATCAACTGATGTGGACAGCGTCCGCCGGCGCGACCTTTTTCGCGCAAGGCCAGTCGCTGGTGAACGCCGAAACGATGCTGTTCATCAACGATCACCAGGGCCAGTTCCGCGAAAGCGACCGCCTCCTGAAACAGCGCGTGGGTGCCGACTGCGATTTGAATTTCGCCCGTAGCCAGGCGTTCCAGCAACAGCCGTCGCGCCTTGCCGGTCAACCGCCCGGTCAACCAGGCGACTTCCAAACCCAGTTCACCCAGCCAGTCCCGGAAATTGCGGTGATGCTGTTCAGCCAGCAGTTCCGTCGGCGCCATGAGCGCCGCCTGCGCGCCGGTTTCCACCGCCCGTAATGCGGCTACCGCAGCGACTACTGTTTTGCCTGAACCCACATCGCCCTGTAACAGCCGCAGCATGGGGCGGGGTTGCGCCAAGTCGGCGGTGATTTCCTCCAGCACCCGCTGCTGAGCGCTGGTGAGGGTGAATGGCAAGCGTTCCAGAAAGCGCTGACTCAAACTGCCGCTGACTAGCGGCGGCGCCGCCTGCCGCCGGGTCTGTTCGCGTAGCCGGCGCAAGCTGAGCTGATGCGCCAGCATCTCCTCGAAGGCCAGCCGGCGCCGGGCTGGATGGCGACCGTTCTCCAATTCCGCCACCGCGACATGGGTCGGCGGTTGATGGAGCAACCGGACGGCTTCAGCAATCGAGGGCAGTTTTAATTGATCCAGCAGAGCGGAGGGTAACAGTTCCGGCAGCAACGGCGCGCTCTCCAGGTAGCCTAGCGCCTGCTCCGCCAAGCCACGCAGGGTGAATTGCTGCAAGCCAGCGGTGGCGGGATAAATCGGGGTCAGACAGTCCTCCACCGGCGGCGTGTCGGGTTCAATCCGACGGCATTCCGGGTGGATCATTTCCAGACCGCCGGTATAGCCGGCGCGCACTTCGCCGAAGCAACGCAACCGGGCCCCGGTTTGGTAGAGCCATTGCTGTTGCGCGGGACTGAAATGAAAGAAACGCAGGGTAAGATCGCCGGTTCCGTCGTTCAGGCAACAAAGCAGGAAACGCCGGCTGTTTCCGCTGATCCGGCTGCCAACTACAGTCGCTTCGATCTGCGCCTCTTCGCCAGGCTGCAACTGGTCGATCGGAGTGATGTGGCTGCGGTCCTGATAACGCAACGGCAAATGAAGTAGTACATCCTCAGCGGTGTGCAGGCCGAGTCGCCACAGGCGTTCCGCCAGCTTGGGGCCAACTCCTTTCAGGGTAGTGATCGAAATCAAAGTCTTGCCGGTGATGGCGTCAGGTTAATGGGCGTGCAGGCCCGGACAGGCTGGGCGCTTGAAAAAATGAATTGATAGAAAAGTATACAACAACTGGTTAATATAAATGAGGTTTAGTTGTTGAAAACCCGATATGCGGGACAAGTTTAAGAATCTGGGAGCGCCTCATGCGTGTCTATTACAAGAACCTGTACACCCTGGCCTTATGGCTAGTACTTGGTTGTGGTTTGTTGAGCCGTGGCGTTACCGGCGCGGAGATTGCGGCGCAAGCGTCAGCCCCTGAGCCGGTCTTCACGCCGATTCTAACGCAGGTGCTGGCTGAACCCATCGCGTTTGCCGGATCGGACGGACGCTGGCATCTGGTTTATGAGCTGGAGCTGCGCAATATCACGGCCGGTTCCGCTATTCTGGAGCAGGTCGATGTGCGCGATGCCGGCCAACTCATTTCCCTGGAAATGTTTGCCGGGGAAAAGCTCGTCGAACGACTCGAAATAGCCGGTCAGCGTCCCGCCGCCGCTCTATTGGAAGCGGCTCAGTTTGGCATCCTGTACCTGCATCTGAGCTTTCCTGATCGCGAATCCGTACCGCGGATTCTGGAGCACTGGATAACCGCACAACTGACCGCCGCGCCGCCTGGACAGGAGCGTGGTATTTCCATGGGTGGTTTTAGCGAGGTGGGGTCAGCGCCGGTTGCTATTCTCGGACCACCGCTCCAGGGTGGGAGTTACATTGCCGCAGATGGCTGTTGCTCCTCCACGCGTCATTTACGCGCCCTGTTGCCTTTGAATGGCCAGTACCGGCTCAGCCAGCGTTTCGCCATCGACTGGGAAAAGCTTGACGCGCTGAATCGCATTTATGTGGGGCCGCGCGAAGATCCGCGAAGTTATTTCATTTACGGACAACCGGTTCTGGCGGTCGCTAACGCCCGGGTAGCCGTCGCCGTGGATGGTTTGCTGGAAGCGACGCCCGGCGCCTTTCCCGAGAATCTCTCTTTGTCTGAGGCCGATGGCAATCATGTCATCCTTGATCTGGGGCGGAGCGTCTACGTACTTTATGCCCATTTACAGCCAGGCAGCGTTCAGGTGCGTACTGGAGATCGGGTGCGGCCCGGTCAGGTGCTGGGTCGAGTCGGAAACTCCGGCAATTCCCTTGCCCCGCATTTGCATCTGCAAGTTATGGATGCGCCCTCCGGATTAGTGGCCAACGGATTGCCCTACGTTTTCAATCGTTTCCGGATCACTGGCATTGATGAAGCGGGTACGGTTGATTTCGATCGCGCCGAGGAAACCGGCGAACCGGCGACGATTACGCCGGTTCAACCGCCGAATCGACACACCCGCGAATTGCCTCTTGATCTGACTGTAGTGGATTGGTTGAACGACTAACACCAAATACCGATGCGTAGGAGCGGACTCTCGCGGTCAACAGGCTGTTCTTATACAGCTTCTCGGATCGATGCTACGCGCTGAGCACAAGCACTGCATCCATTTCCACCGGTGCGCCGCGCGGCAGCGCTGCGACACCGATTGCCGCGCGCGCCGGATAAGGTTCCTGGAAATACTCGGCCATGATCTGATTCACCAGCGCAAAATGGCCGAGATCGGTTAGGAAGACATTAAGCTTGACCGTATCCGCCAGACTGCCGCTACTGGCGCGGGCCACCGCCGCCAAGTTGTCGAATACCCGGCGAATCTGCGCCTCCATGCCACCCTCTACCAACTGCATGGTCACCGGATCAAGGGGAATCTGGCCTGAAAGATAAACCGTATCGCCCACTTTAACGGCTTGGGAATAGGTGCCGATAGCAGCAGGCGCTTGATCAGTCTTAATAATTTCGCGGGGCATAATCGAACTCTTGAAAGTTGGAAGTTGAAGACGAAAGACGAAAATCGTCAATAATCATAGACTTAAAACTTAAAACTTAAAACTCAAGTCATTTAACCTCGCCGCGCCACCTTCAGCACTTCCGGTACAGTGCGCAACTGACGGATGACCCGCGCCAGATGGCTGCGGTCGTGGACATCGAGCAGCAAGTGGACCGTGGTCGCGTTGCCATCCCGCTCCGAGGTATTGATGGTTTCAATATTACTATCGGTTGCGGAAATAGCAGCGGCGATGGTGGCTAAGACGCCGCGCTTGTTGGTGACATCGAGCCGTAACTCCGCGGTAAAGTCGACGCTGGTATGTTGCTCCCATTCCACTTCGATCCACT
>JAGRHM010000250.1 GCA_020445005.1 Candidatus Competibacteraceae bacterium
TACTACCGAGACAGGCCGATTTCACACGATTTTGGGCTGATGAAGAATTGAAAGCCCGCATAGCTTCGTCGTTTTTTGCCAGACAGCTTCTTAACCCGGCGCTGATCTTCAGCCGCCGCTTCAGCCGCCGCTTCCCGGAACGCCTCCGCCAGCACCGCCGACAATTGGCCACCTTTGAGGACTTTCCAACCCTGGTCAGGTACTATTTCGCCCAGAAAAGCTCGAACCTCCCGGTTATGCCGACGAATCACCCGGTACAGCCCGAAATCCAGCGCCTTCGCTTCATCTATTTGGAACAACTCGGCCATCAATTCGATGAAGCGGGTTTCGGCTTGCGGTTGGGACATGTTTTTGGGTACCTTGAGGATGCGCTATGCGAACTGTCATAGCAACCGAAAGGATAGACGCTCATTTTCTTCTTCAGTGGGTCATTACCCACTGAGCTGGATCATTACATGGAACTGCTTATACGTATCGAACAACATTTCGCCGCCAGTCTTGAAGCCAAGCAACGCACTCTGGAAACCATGGGGCCGCGCATTGCCCAGGCCGCGGAACGGTTGGCGGAGGGCCTGCGTCAGGGCCATAAAATCCTGGTTTGCGGCAATGGCGGTTCCGCCGCCGACGCCCAGCACTTCGCCGCCGAGCTGGTCAATCGGTTTGAAATGGAACGCCCAGGATTGGCGGCCATCGCCCTGACTACGGACAGTTCAGCCCTGACCTCCATTGCCAACGACTACGCCTTTGAGCAGGTGTTCGCTCGCCAAGTGCGCGCCTTGGGTCGCCCCGGCGATCTGCTGTTGGCGATTTCCACCAGCGGCCATTCCCCGAATGTGCTGGCGGCGATGACCGCAGCCCGCGAGCTGGGCATGATCACGGTGGCGTTGACCGGCCGCGATGGGGGCTATGTGGCCCGTCAACTGGGGGAAAACGACCTGGAAATCCGGGCCGGCGCTACGGCAACGGCGCGCATTCAGGAAGTCCATATCCTGGTGATCCACTGTCTGTGTGATCTGGTGGATCAAATTCTGTTTGGCAATAAGATGAAGGTATGCGCATGAAACAGTTTCGACTCATCGGTGCAGCGCTGTTGTCCCTGTCCCTGAGCGGTTGTGCGGGCCTGCTGGTCGGCGGTACGGCGGTGGGAGTCAGCGTGGCGCATGATCGACGCACGACGGGCACCATGGTCGATGATCAGACCATCGAATTCAAGCTGTATGACGCACTCAACAAAAAGTTGCCGCCTGGCAACCAGATCAGCATCACCAGCTATAACGGAACGGTATTACTCGCTGGCCAAACGGTGTCCGATGCGACGCGATGGCAGGCCGAGGATATTGCTCGCAACCTCCGCGAACCACCGGTGCGGATGGTGCATAACGAACTGATTATTGGATCACCCGTTCCGCTGTCCGTGCAAAGCAACGACGCTTTGTTGACCACCAAGGTCAAGACCGCGCTGTTCCAAATCAACCATATTCCCGGTTTCGACCCAACGCGGGTCAAAGTGGTGACCAACCAGAGTGTGGTCTATTTAATGGGGCTGGTGCGAACAAACGAAGCAGATGCCGCCGCTGATGTCGCCAGCCAGATCAGTGGTGTGCGGCAAGTCGTGACGTTGTTTGAACTCATAGATTGACCGGGAACAGGGAATAAATTTCCCTACTTCACAATTTTCAACGTTGGCTTGCCGCGTACAGGCTTGATGGGGGGTTGATCCGGTTGTGGAGCGTCAGGTGCCGGCGGTTCGTCGTCGTCGCTCCTTTCCTCGCTAAAGGCCATGCCCTGGCCATTTTCGCGGGCGTAGATCGCCAGCACCGCCGCTACCGGAATCCGTACTACCCGGGCAACGCCGCCGAAACGGGCGTTGAATTCGATCCAGTCGTTACCCAAGCGCAGATCGCGCACCGCCGCTGGATTGATGTTGAGAATGATCCGATTCTCGCGCACATGTTGTTTAGGGACTTCAACGCCCGGCAAGTCGGTATTAACCAGAATATGCGGCGTCATGCCATTGTCTTCAATCCACTCGTAGAGGGCGCGAATCAGATAGGGGCGGGTCGAGGTCATCATGCAGCAATCAGGGCGAGTTGAGCAAAA
>JAGRHM010000251.1 GCA_020445005.1 Candidatus Competibacteraceae bacterium
TCGCCAAACCGATTGAACCCGAGGCTATGTTTCACACGCTCCAACACTGGTTCCCGTCAAAAACCGGGACGCCTGCCCGCCGGCGGCGCGTGACGGCAGGGCGATCGAGCGAGGCGCTGGAATTGCCTGTCCTGCCTGACCTGGATACCGCTACGGGTTTGCGCCGGGTTGGCGGCAATCGTTCGCTGTATCGCAATTTACTGGGCAAGTTTGCCATCAGCCAAACCGAGGTCGTGACGCAGATCCGCGCGGCGCTGGCGGATGCTGACCGGGAGACCGCAGAGCGCTTGGCGCATACCCTCAAGGGGGTGGCGGGCAACATCGGCGCGACCCCGCTGCAAACACTGGCCGCTGATCTGGAACAGGCGCTGCGGCAACCGGCGGACAGCAGCGTCCAATTGGAACCGTTGCTGATGCAAACCGGTCAAGCACTAGAGGCTTTGATAAATGGTTTATGCGCAGCGCTGGCTACACAGCGCCCGTCAGTAACGCCCGTTCTTTCAGCAACGAAGTGGGATAAGCTGAAACCGGTCCTGACTCATTTGAAGGGACTGCTGAACGACAGCGACGCCGAAGCGCCGGATTACCTGGCGACCCATCGCGTGATTCTGGCGGAGGCTCTGCCCATTGAGCCGTTTTTGGCGATCGAAAAGGCGACGACTGACTATCGCTTTGAAGAGGCGCTACAACGATTGCGTGAGGTGATGCAATCCACTGAGGATAAGGAGCAGGCATGATCTTGAATGCCTTCCTGGGTATCGTGCGAGGCGTTGCGCCATGACGACAAATTCCCCTGAATCCACGTTGCAGTTGCCGCCCATAAGCGGACCCGTGTTAACGCCAGCGCCTTCGCTACCTGCAAAAGGATGGTGGCTGGCCGGCGCTGTGCTGTTGGCGCTGAGCCTGATTCTGCATGTTATCGGCTGGGTTTTTTGGCGGCAATCAGCGGTTGACCAGCAATCCCTGACCCAATTGCGCGACGAAATCCAGACTTTGCAATTACAGGCGCAAACCTGGCAACAGTTCAAAGTTACATTGAATCCTGTTCTCCAGGACGTCGACCTGTTGAAACAGGCTCTGGAGCGTTGTCAAACCGATCAGGCGCAATTGCAGGCCGCGATCAAGCAAGCGCAGGACCAGCAAAAAGCGGATAAGGCGTGGTTTCAACAACAATGGCGCGGTTACCAGTCCTCGCAGGCGGCGTCAAAGTCAACGCCAACGCCAACGCCAACGCCAGCGCCAGCGCCAGCGCCGAAATCGCGCGAAGCACTCAATAATCCCGATGTCTATTGGTGACCTTTATGAAGAGCAGAGCGGGTATGAAATCAGCGGAGCAGACCGAACAACGCCGTCAGTTTTTACGTCTTCTCGGCAGATGGTCGCCCGTAGTGATTCTGGGAATCATCGGAGCGGGAAGAGGCAGGCCGGCGCGTGCGGTGAACTGGAATGATTGTCCAAGTCCGAATGCAGAGCAGTGGCTCAACAGCAGCGGCAGCCGGGGACACTGGATTAACAGTTATGATCAGGGCACTCATTTACAGGGGGGCAACAGCGGAGAAGACCGCCCGCCGCCTCGGGGACGCCGATCTGCAAACCCCTGGATGAATGGCAATCGCGATGGCTGGACCAACCGGCAGGGGTGTCATGGCGGGACATGGGTGAATTACTGATCGCGACGCGCTGACAGCGTTTACGATCAGCCATCACTCCATCAGTCGCCGCCAGATTTCGATCACCCCTTCGCGTTCGTTGCCCACTTCAGCCAGGGGAACCAGCGCCGAACGTTCCTGTAGCTTGAGCTGGTGAATGCGCCGCCGTAGCACCCGATAAGCATGGCGTAAGCGCGCGGCGTCGGCGATGGAGAGAATGCCAAAACGCTCCAATCCATCAAGCTGCCGGATGTTATCGGTAAAAATCAATAAATCCGGCCAGCGCCAAGCGTTAGCCAGCACCGCGTATTGCACCATGAATTCAATATCGGCGATGCCGCCTGGTCCTTGTTTGAGATCAAAATTTTCCTCCGTACTGGCGTCCAGTTCCGCGCGCATGCGTTCGCGCATGTCGCGGACTTCCTGACGCAACGCGACCGGATCGCGCTCCCGTTGCAAAATTTCCCGACGGATCGCCGCAAAGCGATCGGCCAGCGCCACCGGTCCCGCTACAACCCGCGTGCGCAACAACGCCTGATGTTCCCAGGTCCAGGCTTGGCTGCGCTGGTATTCGGCGAAGGCCTCGAAGGAACTGACCAGCAACCCGGCGCGACCACTGGGCCGCAGACGGGTATCCACCTCGTACAGATCGCCGGCCCCGGTGCGGGTGGTTAACAGATGCAGAATGCGCTGGAGCAGTTTGGCGAAAAAAGCGGCGTTGTCGATTTGGCGCGGTCCCGCAGTCACCTGCGGGTCACCGGCGCTGTCGTGCAGAAATACCAAATCCAGATCGGAACCGTAATTCAGCTCGATGCCGCCGAGCTTGCCATAGGCGACGATAGCGAATTGCGCATCCCGCTCCACGCCTGCGACTCGGCAACGAGGCTGTCCAAAGCGAGGGGCGAGATGTGTCCAGGCCAATTCCAGCACCTTGCGCAACAGTGTTTCGGCGATCTCGGTCAAATAATCGCTGACGATCATCAACGGCATGGCGCCGCTGACATCGGCAGCGGCAACCCGCAGCACTTGTGCCTGTTTGAAGTAACGCAGCGCATTGAGCTGCTCTTCTTCATCATGCATCGGCACCCGCTGGAGTTGTTGATCCAGTTCCAGCGCGAGTTGTGTCCGGTCGAGGGGGGCATACAACGTAGCGGGACTGAGCAAATCGTCGAGCAGCAGCGGATAACGGGCCAGGTGCCGGGCGATCCAGCCGCTGGCGGCGCAGAGCTTGACTAATTGCGCCAGTGCTTGAGGTTGGTCCGCCAGCAGCGCCAGATACACCGAGCGGCGAGCGACGGCTTCCAGCAGATTAAGAACGCGCTCCAAGGTCGCTGTCGGTTGTAGCGCAGTAGCTACTGCTTCCAGCACATTCGGAAGCAAGGCGTCGAGCCGCGCCCGGCCACGCGGACTCATGGTTCGATAGCTAAAACTATTGCGCAACGCTCGCAACCGATTCCAGGCGGCATCAGGTTCCTCGAACCCCTGTTCCGTCAGCAAACGCAGGGCGGATTCCGCATCGGGATCATCCCGCCACAATTCGGCCCAATGAGCGTGGTTTGTTCCAGAAGGCTCCTCGGCGCCATCGCCAAACACTTGGGCGAATTGATAGCTGACCTGCTCGATGCGTCGCGTTAATGCCTGGGTGAAAGCCGCCCAGTCGGGATAGTCCATAGCGTAGGCTAGTCGCGCTTTCGCCAATTCTTCCTCGGGCAGATCATGTGTCTGGCGGTCGGCCCAGGCTTGCAGCCGGTTTTCCACGCGGCGTAGAAATAGATACGCTTCCTTGAGTTCTGTGACGGCTCCTTTGGGCAAACGACTGCTCAGCGCCAGAGCGTCCAGCACGAGTAGAATACCGCGTTCCCGCAAAGCCGGTTCGCGACCGCCGTAGATGAGCTGGAACGCTTGACCAATGAATTCAATTTCGCGAATGCCGCCTGGCCCCAGTTTGATGTTGCGCTGCATTCCTTTGCGTTCAACTTCCTGAGCGATCAGGGCTTTCATGCCGCGCAACGCCTCGAAGGCGTTGTAATCCAGGTAGCGGCGATAAACGAATGGCCGTAATGTCGTCAACAGGCGCTCACCGGCCTTTCGGTCGCCCGCGATCACGCGCGCCTTAATCATGGCGTAGCGTTCCCAGTCCCGGCCATGGTTCTGGCAGTAATCCTCGAAGGCGGCGAACGAAATGGCCAACGGCCCGGAATCGCCGAAGGGGCGCAAGCGCAAGTCCACCCGGAAAACGAAACCCTCGGCGGTAATTTCCGCCAATACCTTGTTCAGACGCTGACCGAGTCGGCGGAAGAATTCTTCATTGCTGACCACGCGGGGGCCATCGGTCTGCCCCTGGTCGGGATAGGTCAGAATCAGATCAATATCGGAGGAGAAATTCAGTTCGCG
>JAGRHM010000252.1 GCA_020445005.1 Candidatus Competibacteraceae bacterium
ACCAGATAGGCCGCCGGAATCACGATTAGGGTCAGCACGGTGGCGCTGACCATGCCGCCAATCATCGGCGCAGCAATGCGCTGCATGACTTCCGAACCCGTGCCGTGGCCGTACATGATCGGCAGCAAGCCGACGATGATCGTAGCCACGGTCATCATCTTGGGGCGCAATCGTAACAATGCGCCCTCGATCACCGCCTCTCGCACATCAACCAAGGTCACGCCACGCCCTTCCACCTGGGCAATCTCCCGCCGACGGGTCAACGCTTGATCCAGATAGACCAGCATCACCACGCCGGTTTCCGCCGCGACTCCGGCCAGGGCGATAAAACCCACGCCGACCGCCACCGACAGATTGTAGCCCAGCCCGTACAACAGCCAGACGCCGCCCAACAGAGCAAACGGCAACGTCGCCATGATCAGCACCGCTTCTCCCAACCGACCAAAGCTGAGATACAACAGCAGGAAAATAATCACCAGGGTCACCGGCGCCACGATTTGCAACTTGGCCAGCGCCCGGCTCAGATATTCGTATTGCCCCGACCAGCGCAGCGAATAGCCGGCGGGCAACGCCACCTGCTCCGCCACCGCCCGTTGCGCTTCAGTGATGAAGGAACCAATGTCACGGCCCTGAATATCCACAAAAGTCACTCCGATCAGTCGCGCATTCTCGCTTTGCAACATCGCAGGTCCATTGGCAATTTTCACTTCGGCAACCTGACTCAAGGGCACTGTCGCCCCGGTGGGGGTAACCATTGGCAGATTGCGCAACTGTTCCAGCGAATCGCGCACCGCTTGCGGATAACGCAGATTCACTGGATAACGCTCCAAACCTTCCACCGTCTCGGTAATATTCATCCCGCCGACCGCCGTGTTAATAATTTCCTGCACGTCATTGATATTCAGTCCCAGCCGGGCAGCGGCCAACCGGTCAATCGCCACATCCACATAGCGACCGCCCGCCACCCGCTCGGAATAGACCGAGGTCACTCCGGGAATGGCGCGGATGACCTGCTCCAGCTTCTCGCCGATCTGCTGGATAATCACCGGATCGCTGCCGGCCACCTTGATGCCTACCGGCGTCTTGATCCCGGTCGCCAGCATGTTGATCCGGTTTTTAATCGGCATGACCCAAGTGTTGCTTAATCCTGGCAATTTGACGATGCGATCCAGTTCAGCGATCAAATCCGCCGTGGTCACCCCCGGCCGCCACCCGGCGCGCGGCTTCAATTGAATTGCGGTTTCGATCATGCTCAGCGGCGCGGGATCGGTCGCCGTTTCCGCCCGGCCCACTTTGCCAAACACGCGATCCACTTCGGGCACGGCGCGAATCAGCTTGTCGGTTTGCTGCATGATTTCCACCGCCTTACCGATGGAAACAGCGGGAAAAGTGGTCGGCATGTAGAGCAAATCGCCTTCGTCCAGATCGGGCATAAACTCGACGCCCAGGCGTTGCAACGGCCACCACGCCGTCACGGTCAACACACCGGCCAGTAACACCACGAGCCAGGGATGATGCAGCGCCAGGCTCACGAACGGCCGATAGCCGGCCATGAGCAGGCGATTCAGCGGATTGCGGTTTTCCGGCAAAATGCGTCCACGCACCAGCCCGCCCATTAACACCGGAACGAGCGTGA
>JAGRHM010000253.1:0-385 GCA_020445005.1 Candidatus Competibacteraceae bacterium
TATAGCAGTCCTATACAGGTTGTGGAATATTTATATATCAATTCAACTTGGAAAAGTTGAAAAAAGAAAATTATACAACATATTGTTTTATAAATTATTTACTCTTCCGAAGAATGCCAAAGAGCCAAAATACTACCGCCATGCCGGCCATCGCTACTTTTAATGTCTGCAATCTAAGCATGGATGCGCCGCCTGCAAGATTAGCGCGCCTGGGCGCGATCATCACTTGCGATCTGGGTTCGCCCGACATCGTGGCGTTGCAAGAGATCATGGCAGAAGGTCCGGTGCTGACAAGTGGCCAGGTTCCCGCTGATGCAACATATCAGGTATTGATCACCGCGATCCAGACAGCGGGTGGCCCTCGCTACGCTTTCCGGGAAATCCC
>JAGRHM010000253.1:449-10912 GCA_020445005.1 Candidatus Competibacteraceae bacterium
GCGCGAGTCGCTTTTCCCGACCGGGGTCATGCCGGTCCCGAAGACAGCGTCGGCATTCGTTACAGTGACCGCCAACCTAGCCTAACCGTTAATCCCGGACGCATCGCGCCCCAACATCCTGCCTTCGCTGGTGATGAACGTCATCACTGGGCGCGCAGCCGCAAGGCGCTGGCTGTGGAATTCATGCTTCGAGGCCAGCGGTTGTTCATGATCGTTTGTCATTTCAAATCGATGCGTTCAAACACTCGCCGCGAGGAGGATTATGCCAAAAAACAGCGTCACGCTCAGGCCGAAGTCATCCACGGTTTTGCTGCTGATCTATTGGCCTGCGATCCACAGGCGGCTATTGTGCTATTGGGCGATCTCAATGACTTGCCCGGCTCCAGGACGCTGAAACTGCTGAAAGGCGAACAGTTCTACAATGTGCTGGACGATCTGCCGCGCGGCCAATGTTACACCCGGCGACATGGCAATGAACCGCAGGCGCTGGATCATATCCTGATCAGTCCCACCTTGCGACGTGGGGCGACAGCACGCATTCCCCATAACCACAGTGATGTGGCGCCCGGTCAAGAGCCGGCTAGTGACCACGATCCGGTGGTGGCGGAATTGCCGGCGCTGGGGAATTTAGCGAGTGGTGAGTAGCGGGTGGCGAGTGGCGAATAAAAAAGGCCGCCGTTTTCACGACGACCCTTTCTTTGATGGCGTCAGCAAGGATGGACTGCTCTTCGCGCATCCACCACTCGCTAATCGCTACTCATTCATCCTATCACTTGGTCAGCCGCATCTTCACATATGAACCCGGCGCGTCCTCGATCACCGGCAGCTTGCCCGTGCCAGGCACCCGAGCCGGGATTTTTTCACCCGAGTTCTTGCTCAGCCACTTGTACCAGTCCGGCCACCAGGAGCCTTCCGTCTGCTTAGCTTCTTTCAGCCATTCGTCGGGGTCGGCCACATGCTGTTTGGTATTGGTCCAGTAGAAATACTTGTTAGCGGCGGGTGGATTGATCGGGCCGGCGATATGGCCGGAGCCGCTCAGCACAAACCGCACCGGACCACCCAGCATGAGTGTACCCGCATAATTGGACTTCCACGGTGAGATGTGATCTTCGATTGCCGAGAGGAAGTAGGTCGGCACCTTGATCTGGGTGAGATCAATGGGCGTGCCCAGCAGGGAAATACCGCCGGGATCTTTCAGCCGGTTATGCTGATAGAAGTTGCGCAGATAAAAACTGTGCATCTTCGCCGGCATCCGGGTGGAATCGGAATTCCAGTACAAGAGATCGAAGGGGAAGGGATCCTTGCCCAGCAGATAGTTGTTGATGAAGAACGACCACATTAAGTCGTTAGCGCGCAACATGCTAAAAGTAGTCGCCATCTCGCTGCCGTCGAGATAGCCCTTGACCGCCATGCGCTTCTCCAGCGAGGCGATTTGTTCTTCCTCAATGAAGACTTCCAGTTCGCCCGGCTGCGAGAAATCGAGCATCGTGGTCAAATGCGTGCCTGAATTGATGCGCGGTGTGCCTTTGGCCGCCAGATAGGCATTGGTGATGCCCAGCAACGTACCGCCCAAGCAGTAACCTAGTGCATTGACTTCGCTTTCGCCGGTCGCTTGCTCAATGGCGTCCAGCGCGGCCAGCGGCCCGTCCTTTAAATAATCCTCGAAACCCTTTTCGGCCATCTTCTCGTCTGGATTGATCCAGGACATCAGAAATACCGTAAAGCCCTGATCGACTGCCCACTTGATCAGCGAATTCTTGGGCCGCAAATCCATGATGTAAAACTTGTTGATCCACGGCGGGAAAATCAGCAGCGGCTTTTTGAAGACCTCGGGCGTGCTGGGATCATACTGGAGAAGCTGCATCATCTCGTTCTGATAGACCACCTTGCCGGGCGTGGTTGCAACATTCTTGCCCAGTTCGAAGGCGTTCAGATCGGTCATCCGAATGTTGAGCTTGCCCTTGCCACGCTCGAGGTCGTCGAGCATGTTCTTCAGGCCATTGATCAGATTCTCGCCACCGGATTCGATGGTCGTCCGTAACACTTCGGGATTGGTCATCACGAAATTGCTGGGCGACATGGCATCGATAAACTGGCGGGTATAAAACTGCAGCTTTTTCTTGGTCTTTTCGTCGAACCCTTCGACGTTGGCGACCATGTCCTGGAGCCAGCCGGCAGTCAGCAGGTAGGATTGCTTGATGTAGGAGAACAGAGCGTTGTCCTGCCAATCGTCGTGCTTGAAGCGCTTGTCGCCCTTCGGTTCGCGGATGACCGCTTCCATCGGTTGCTGGCTGAACAGGGCGGGCACGGCTTTCTGCCACAGGTCCATATAGTTTTGCCACAGGGACGTCTGCGCCTGCATCAGCTTGGCGGGATCCGCCATGATCTTCTGAGTCAATTCCATGAAGGACCGCGCCAAGGACATGGTGTCTTGCAGGTCATATTTACCGTCGGTACCCTGACGGTTCATGAATTCCTTGACGATAACCTGACTTTTTTCAGCAATATGATTAAAGAGCTGCGTCATTTGCGCTGGATCAGGCATCTTTACTTCAGGCATTTTCAGTTCGGGACTTTTTTGCTCGGCCATGCATCGTTCCTCATCGTTATGGTGGTTCGCTTAAATCACTTTTATTCTAGCTTATGTTGCATCCCTGGCGTCAGCCGCGCGAACCAAAAACCGTAAAAAACAATCGGACAGGCCGCCACGGAAATTCCGCGAGGGCCTGCCCGCTCTGGCATATAGCGTGAGCCGCCTTACTTGGCGGTAACCAGCGACTTGAGTTCCTGCAAGCTCTCGGTCACGCGCTTGTTGATAATGGCGAATGCGTCAGTGTTGGACTTGTTGACCATTTCAGCCAGTTCGCGCATGTTGGCCAGCGCCTGCTCAAAAGCCTTGCGCGCCAGTTCGGCCTGTTTGGTGCTCATTTCCTGCGGGTTGCCCACGCTGGAGAGTTGCTGAGCAATGGCCGACACTTCATTCATGGCCTGGCTCAGAATTTCCGCCTGACGCTGAGCAACGGCTTGCATACCCTGCACAGCAGCCTGATTCGCGGCGGTCAGCGCCTCAATGTTCTTACGCTGCGCATCCATGATGGCCTGCATATCGAAGCCAGGAATTTTCATGTCGCCGAGCATCTTGGTGACGTCGAACTTGCTCATATCGAACTTGCTGAAATCGACGTTGGCGAACGGATTGAAGGGGTTGGGGGTAGACATGAGGGTTTCTCCTCTCAGTGAATGACCAAGTTAAAAAGTTTGTTTATTGTGCAGCGCAACACGATGAGCGTATTTTGCACACTGCAAAGTGAGTGTCAACTCTTTTCTTTGCAGTGCAGCATTATTTTTTCGCCTCATCACTTTACTCCCAGGCTTTTGGCTGCAATTTCATAAACATCCGGTGACAGCTCCGGCGTTGCCAGTACTCGCTCCAAGGCATGGCGCATCCCTCCTTGACACACCGGGTCGTAGTGACGCCAGCGGGTGAACGCTCCCATCAGCCGCGCTGCGATTTGTGGGTTGAAAGCGTTCAGGGCTAACACCTGGTCGGCCAAAAAAGTATAGCCGCTGCCATCGGCGGCGTGAAAATGAATCGGATTCGCCTGACAAAAAGCGCCAATCAGCGCCCGCACCTTGTTGGGATTGCGGAGATTAAAGGCTTCATGCGCCATGAGCCGCCGAACCACGTCTAAAGCGCCGGGCTGGCGCGAGGTCGCTTGTAGAGTCAGCCATTTGTCGACGACCAGAGGTTCATTGCGCCAACGATTGTAGAACGCCGTCAGCGCCTCATGCCGTTCGAGTCCAGTACTATTGACCAACGGCGTTAATGCGCCAAGCTGATCGGTCATGTTGCCGGCAGTATGGAATTGTTCGAGGCACCGGGTTCGTAGTTCGGGTTCATCCAGTTGCATCAGATAATCCAGGCAGACATTCTTGAGCGCCCGCTGGCCAATCGCGCCGGCATCGATACGATAATCGCCAAAGCCGCACGCGCATAGGGTTTCATAGGCAGACAACAAAGAGGCGCGCAAGCGTTCGGCCAGGGTGCGCTGGACAAAGCGCCGGGCTGCATGAATACCGGTGACATCCACCACCGTCATCTGCTCCGCCAGCCAGGTTTCGCCGGGCAAGCTCAAAACCTGGGCTAACAACGCCGGATCCGCTCCTGAAGTCAACGCCTGACCAAAAGCGGCGCTGAAAGACTCCGGCAGCATCCAGGCCTGCCCCTGCCGGCGATCCTCGACCAGCGTCAGGATGAGGCGAGTCGCCAGCGTCTGGCCTGCATCCCAGCGATTAAAATCATCGCTATCATGCGCCAGTCGGAAGCGCAAGTCATCGTCGCTTTCGGCGCTGTTGATCTTCACTGGAGCGGAAAAGCCTCGTAGCAGCGAGGGAACTGGTCGCGAGTGAACATTGATAAAATTGAAAACGTGCTCCGTTTCACGCAGTTCCAGGACCCGACTCGTTCCCTGGGGTTCATGCTCCCCGGCAAGTTGCAAGGGCAAGTCGCGCCCCTCCGTATCCAACAGACCGATCGCCAGCGGGATATGGAACGGTTCCTTATGCGATTGATCCGGGGTGGGCGGACAAGATTGCTGGATGATCAGCGTATAGCAGCGTGTATCGGGATCGTAGGCGTCGTTGACCGTTAGCTCTGGCGTACCGGCCTGATTGTACCAACGCTTGAACTGAGTGAAATCCGCGCCATTGGCGTCGGCTATCGCCGCGGCGAAATCGTCACAGGTGACCGCCTGTCCATCATGGCGTTGGAAATAGAGGTCCATGCCGCGCCGGAAGCCCTCCTGACCCAGCAGGGTTTGCATCATGCGGATGACTTCGGCCCCTTTGTTGTAAACGGTGACAGTATAAAAGTTGTTGATCTCGATGTAGGAATCCGGCCGTACCGGATGCGCCATCGGCCCGGCGTCCTGCGGAAACTGACTGCTGCGCAGGATGCGGACATCTTCGATACGCTTGACCCCGCGCGAGCCGAGATCGCTGGAAAATTCCTGGTCGCGAAACACGGTTAGCCCTTCCTTGAGACTAAGTTGGAACCAATCGCGACAGGTGATTCGGTTGCCGGTCCAGTTATGGAAATATTCGTGACCGATCACGCCTAGGATGCCCTGGTAGTCGGCGTCGGTCGCCGTTTCCGGCTTGGCCAAAACATATTTCGTATTAAAAATATTGAGGCCCTTGTTTTCCATGGCCCCCATATTGAAATCGCCTACCGCCACAATCATGTAAAGATCCAGGTCGTATTCTAGACCAAAGCGCTCCTCGTCCCAAGTCATCGCCTGTTTAAGGGAATACATAGCGTGTTCGCATTGGCCGATATTTTCCGGCTCGACATAGATGCGCAGCGCAACCTGGCGTCCCGAGTGGGCCGTGAACCGATCCTCGACCGCTTGCAGGCGGCCGGCGACTAGGGCGAATAAATAAGAGGGCTTAGGGAAGGGATCATGCCAGGTTGCCCAGTGGCGACCATCGGCCAGCTTGCCCTGATCGACAAGATTGCCGTTGGACAACAGCACCGGGTAGCGACTCTGATCCGCAACGATTGTGGTGGTGAAAACCGCCATGACATCCGGGCGGTCAAGAAAATAGGTGATGCGGCGAAAACCTTCGGCTTCGCATTGGGTGCAGAAGTTGCCGCTGGACTGGTAGAGACCCTCCAACGCAGCATTATCCTGGGGACGAAGGCGGGTTACGACCGTCAGCTCAAACTCGGCAGGCGGATCCAGCAGCGTCAAATGGTCGGCATCGAGTTGATAACGGTTGATATCAAGCGGCGATCCGTTGAGTTCCAGTGCCATCAATTCCAGGTGTTGTCCGTTCAGCATCAGTGGCGTTCCTGCGAGCGTGGATTCGGCGCGGACAATCTGTAGCCGGGAACGCACGACCGTGAAATCCTCGCCCAATTCAAACCGCAAGGCAATTTCCGGAATGCGATAGCAGGAGGGAGCGTAGTCCTTTAGATAGGTAGTTGTGGGAACTTTGGTGGACATAGAGTCACTTTTGCGGTTGGAGTAAGAAGTACATGACATCCTTGGAGGATAGGCCGTCACGTTTGTTCGGAATTTTCGTTTGACCAGGGTTCCTGCAATTCAGCTTGCTGCATTCGTCGAACAGGGGTAAGTTTCAGATTTATCAAATTCATTACAAAATGATAAAATTCATTGAAGACCGCCAGGAGATGAATTCATGATTCCGGGGCCAATTTACGAAGTTTTGCCTTATGCCTACATGCTGGTCGGCGCATTCGCGATCATTAGTATTGATATCATTATTGCAAAGGTCTGTGGACTCATTCTCATGATCCTGGGAGGAGTCATTTATCAAGCCAGAAGGCGTTACCGTCACCGCAAAACGCGGCTTGAGGATCTGAAGGGCGTCAAGGCCCGCGCTCAAAAAGCATTTGGCGGTGGCAACCAGGATACTGTGAAATCCCAGCAGGATTTCCAAAAAGGCGAGGACTGTTTCGAGAGGGGGGATTATCCAGAGGCGGTGAAATGGTACCTGAAGGCCGCTGAGGAGGGTAATCGTTCAGCTCAGGTCAATCTGGGGGCGATGTACGCCGAAGGCTGGGGAACGCCTCAGAATTTCCGGGAAGCGCTGTTCTGGTATCGCGCGGCTGCTCAACAAGGAGACGCCGTCGCTTTTTATAATCTGGGAGTCATGTATGTTGAAGGTCAAGGCATGCCGCGCGATCTTCAGGAAGCCCTTAAATGCTATCGAAAAGCGGCTGATCAAGGTAATGTGCTGGCGCAATTCAACCTGGGAATGATGTACGAGCAGAATGATGATGCATTGTCTCTACAGGAGGCTGTGGCCTGGTATCGAAAGGCGGCTGAACAGGACTACGCGCCGGCGCAGGTCAACCTGGCGGTGATGTATGTGGAAGGTCAAGGCGTCCATCGAGATCTGCTTGAGGCGCTCAAGTGGTATCAAAAAGCTGCTGCACAGGATTATGCGCCGGCTCAGTTCAATCTCGGGGTCATGTATTTTCAAGGCCAGGAAGGCATACCCAAGGATCTGGGCATGGCCTATGTCTGGTTTTACCGGTCAGCAGATCAGGGGGATGAGGATGCCCGGATCATGCGGGACAAGGTCGCAGGTCGTTTAACATCCGAGCAAAGAACCCATGCCCAGGAACTTTTGCAAGCACCAGTTGAATAATACTGTTTCTTAACGGAAATTGAGCGGTTGTAAGCGATATGGTCATGAGACTGAATCAGCGTTAACGACTAGCCCTGGCATTCAATTTTCACCACAAAATCGCGCGCCTCGGCGGCGATCTCGGCTGTGCCGCGGGCAGAACGGGGCGCACGGCTTTGACAATCCACACCCACGGCGTCCAGGAAGCTGCGCGCCAGGGCCGCCTTGATGGCGAAGTTGACATTTTGCGGAATGTCGCCGGTCATTTCGTGGACACGCACGGCGTTCAGTTTGGAGCTGACCACGCCAACAACCGCACCGTCGCCATCCAGCACCGGGCCGCCGCTGTTGCCGGATTGAATCGGCGCGGTAAATTGCAATGAGCGGGTATCGTCGCCGGGGCCAATCAGCGAACTGACATTACCGGTAGTCACCTGGGGGCCGGAACCGAGTAAGCCGCCAAGCGGATAGCCTACGACAATCACCGCTTCACCGAGTTGCGCCTGTCGTCCTTCGCGGAAGACCGCCACACCCGGCCATGCCGTATCCGCCCGCAACAGCGCCAGGTCGTTGGTGGGATCAGCGAACACCGGCTCCAACCGACAGCGTTGACGAGGGGAGCGGGCCAGAATTTCTCTTGCGCCTTCAATGACATGGTGGTTGGTTAAAACATAGCCTTCGGGATGAATGCAAAACCCCGTGCCGCTGAACGCGGTGGGACCGGTGGGTTGACCCGAGCCATGCCGTGGTCCGGGGCTGGCTATCGGTTGTGTGCCCGGCGCCGGTTGGGGGACCCGTAGCCCGAAATGCGCCGCCAGCGCCGGCAGTCCGGCGGCAAATCCCTGCCCTACCGCTCGAAATTTCCATTGACCCTGGTGACGATACAGCTCCGCCATGATCATTGCGGTTTCGCCGCGACGGGCCGGCGGCAGCGGGAACAACAATAACGGCTTGTCGGCTGCATCGGTCAGCCAGGCCCGAATCGCAGTGAAGACGCCAAAGGTCACGCCCGGCGGCATGCCCGGCTTGATCGCCAGCACGATAGCGATGCGGGCGACAGCAGACGGCAACGCATCCAGTTCGATGCGAAACGCGGGGGGATAACCAGCAAATGTCACTGAACCGTCAGGAGAACCGGGCTGTTCGGCGCTGACCAGATCAGACAGGTCGCGCGCCTGACCATCGGCGCCCAGCAACACTGCGCCAGTCTGAGTTTGCGCCTCGAAGTCTTCGCGCGGTTCGCCGCTGACGCCGACTACGATCCGTCCACCGCCGATCGGTTGATTCTGTCCTGCTTGCAGTTCACGCATGATGCCCCCTCACGCCTAACCCGTCGCCTGTGCGCCCCCCTCAGCCCCGTTCTTCAAAAGGAGGAAGGTAAACGCCTATGTAATAGGCAGTAAATCAGAAAAATCATGAATAGCTGGAAATCCGTCCGGTGTCCGGGGCGGATCGACAGAATCTGGCCGCAGCACCGATACCAGGCGTCTGACGCCATAATCCCGCGCCGTGCGCAGAATCGATAAATTATCGTCCACCAACAAGGTGGTTGCCGGATCGAAAGGCTCGATTTCCCGCAGCCGCGGCCAAAATTCCGGTTGTTCCTTGGCCAACCCAAGGTCATGAGCGCAAATCATGGCGTCAAAATGCCTGGTCAACCGGGTCTTCTCCATCTTCAACGCCAGGCTGTGCTGATGCGCATTGGTAACCAGGAGAATCCGCTTGCCAGCAGCGCGCAAGGCCGTGAGAAACTCTACAACATGAGGATGGACCGCAATCAGGCCCTCGATTTCGCGTTTCAGCGCCATAATGTCCAGCGCCAGTTCCCGCGTCCAGTAATCCAGACAATACCACTCCAGCGTCCCCTCAATCGCCTGGGTGCGCGCCTTGATCTCGACGCGCGCCTGATCCAGTGACAAGCCGTGACGTTCGGCATAGCGTTCCGGGATTAATTCCCGCCAGAAATGATTGTCGAAATGCAAATCCAGCAAAGTACCGTCCATATCCAGCAGCACCGTGTCAATCTCTGGCCATGGCAACCGCAGGTCATGAGTCATGGAAAAACTCCGCCGACAAGCGGCCTGGGGTGAATTTTGTGTAGAATTAGTGCGTGAATGCAGATGGTTGATACGCACTCCACATCATTATAACGACCCACGAGGTTTTTCATGTCATGAACGACGTCCCTCCTATCGAATTGTCCGCCCTGGCGGAGCCGGTTCAGGCCATCGCCCGGGAGGCGGGACGCCGCATTTTGGACGTGTACGCCGGTTCCTTCAGTATTATCGAAAAAGCCGATCAAAGCCCGGTCACCGAGGCGGATCTCGCCGCCCATAACTGCATCCTGCGTGGCCTGATTCGCCTGACCCCCCAGATTCCGATCCTGTCCGAGGAAGCCTCCGAAATCGGTTTCGCGGAACGCAGCCAATGGGAATGGCTGTGGTTGGTGGACCCCCTCGACGGCACTCGCGAATTTATTCGACGCAGCGATCAGTTCTCCGTGAACATTGCGCTGATTCACCAACATGAGGCCGTGTTCGGACTGGTTCTCTCGCCTGTCGACGGCGTCTGTTACTACGCTTGGCGCGGCGGCGGCGCCTGGAAGAAACCCCGCAGCGGCAAACCCGCCTGGCGTATCCAGGTCGCCCAGAGCAGCCATCAGCCTCCCCGGGTGACTAGCAGTGAAGCTTCTTACCGAAGTCGCCGCTTGCAGGATTATCTGAAACAACTGGGCGACTATCGACATCTGTTCATGGGTAGCGCGCTGAAATCGTGCCTGATTGCTGAAGGAAAAGCGGATCTTTATCCGCGCTTCGGGCCAACCGGCGAATGGGATACGGCTGCTGCGCAAATCATTATCGAGGAAGGCGGAGGTCAGATGACCGACATGCAGCTGCGGCCGCTGCGCTATAACGCCCGGCCTGTGCTGATTAACCCCGATTTCTTTGCATTCGGCGACACCGGACGCGATTGGTCCCGCTATTTATCGCAACGCCAATCCCGTGCGGTTAGTAATTAGTGATTCGTCAAAAGCAAACCAGACTTTATTGAGTTCCGCTATGCCCTACGAACGTTATCGCCTTGATCTGGAAAGGGAAGGATTCCAGCATGATCCTGCCCAAGAACGGGCTATTCTGCACTTGCAGAAAATCTACGATCAATTGATGGCTCAACCGGAGCCAGCGCCCATTAAGAAGACCGGTGGCCTGTTAAGCCGGTTAACCGGTCGCGATAAACCTGCCGCCGCCAGTAGCAGCCCTGCGATTCGCGGACTCTATATGTGGGGCGGCGTCGGTCGCGGCAAG
>JAGRHM010000254.1 GCA_020445005.1 Candidatus Competibacteraceae bacterium
TGAATACCGCCAAGGTGGAGCCGGGCTCAACGGTCGCTGTTTTCGGCCTGGGTGGCATCGGCCTGTCGGTGATTCAGGGTGCGGTCATGGCGCAGGCCGGACGAATCATCGCTATTGATGTCAACCCGGATAAATTCGCCATGGCCACGGCGCTGGGCGCGACCGATACCCTCAACCCGGCTGATCTCAACGTCGATACGGTCGAGGCCATTAAGGAGATGACAAACGGTGGAGTGGACTACTCGTTTGAATGCATCGGTAATGTCGAAGTGATGCGTCAGGCGTTGGAGTGTTGCCACATGGGCTGGGGCGTTTCCACCATCATCGGCGTGGCCGGCGCGGGCCAGGAAATCCATACCCGTCCATTCCAACTGGTCACGGGACGCACCTGGAAGGGCACCGCCTTTGGCGGAGTCAAGGGGCGCACGCAATTGCCTGGCTATGTCGAAAACTATCTCCAGGGTAAAATTGAATTGGATCAGATGGTTACCCACATTCTTCCATTGGAGCAGATCAATACCGCTTTCAACCTGATGCATGAAGGCAAAAGCATCCGCTCAGTGATTGTATTTTAGGAGTGGCGCGTGGAGCACATTGAGGCGATTAAAGAATTTGATGGCTGGCTGAACCGTTACCAACATGATTCCGTAACGTGTCATTGCCGGATGGCCTTTTCCGTTTATCTGCCGCCCCAGGCGCGAGCCGGGAAAGTTCCGGCGGTCTACTGGCTTTCGGGACTAACCTGCACCGACGATAACTTTCGGGTGAAAGCCGGCGCGCAACGCTACGCAGCGGAACTGGGGCTGGCGCTGGTCATTCCCGACACCAGTCCCCGGGGCGCAGATGTGCCGGACGCGGAACGCTACGACCTGGGTCAGGGAGCTGGCTTCTACGTCAATGCGACCCAGGCGCCCTGGTCTCGACACTACCAAATGTATGATTATGTGACTCGTGAACTGCCAGCCCTGGTTGAAACGGAATTGCCGCTGATACCTGGGTTACGTTCGATTACTGGGCATTCTATGGGGGGGCATGGCGCGCTGATTTGCGCCCTGAAGGAACCAGGACTGTACCGCTCCGTTTCCGCCTTCGCGCCGATTTGTCATCCGATGGCCAGTGGTTGGGGACAAGGCTGCTTCAAAACCTATCTGGGCAATAACCGCGAGACCTGGGTAGCTTACGATGCGACTCGCTTGATCGAAGAGGGAGCAACCGCCATGCCCCTGCTGGTTGATCAGGGTACCGCCGATGAATTCCTGATGGAGCAACTGCATCCTCTGTCACTTGAACGGGTTTGCGCCGCCCGGAATTTTTCGCTGACGCTACGGATGCAAGAGGGCTACGATCATAGCTACCATTTCATTAGCACCTTTATTGGTGAGCATCTGGCTTGGCACGCCAAGGCGTTGCAAGTAGTCCAGACTAAATCCTAAATCCTGCGTTCTGAATAAATTTCCGCGTCTCATTGCTTCGTCACTGGAAGAAAGGCTAGATGCCGACTATGGTCAATAGATAAAACGGCGATGCATAAGTCCGTCGCCAAGCGCCACCCAAACCAAAGGAGAAGCCCCCATGTTATACGCCGCTCCCGGTCAGTCCGGTTCCAAAGTCAGCTTCAAATCCCGCTATAACAACTTTATCGGCGGCCAATGGGTCGCCCCAGCGAAGGGCGAATATTTTGAAAACGTTACCCCAGTCACTGGGCAAAATTTCTGCGAAATCCCCCGCTCCACCGCCGAGGATATCGAACGGGCGCTGGACGCGGCTCATGCTGCCGCCGACGCCTGGGGCCGCACCTCGACCACGGAACGGGCCAACCGGCTGAACCGTATCGCTGACCGCATGGAAGCAAATCTGGAAATGCTGGCGGTGGCCGAAACCTGGGATAACGGCAAAGCGGTGCGCGAAACGCTGGCTGCCGACATGCCGCTGGCGATTGACCACTTCCGCTATTTCGCCGGCTGCATCCGCGCTCAGGAAGGCGCACTGTCGGAAATCGACGACAACACCATTGCCTATCATTTCCATGAACCGCTGGGTGTGGTCGGGCAGATTATCCCCTGGAATTTCCCGATCTTGATGGCGGTGTGGAAACTGGCCCCGGCGCTGGCCGCTGGCAACTGCGTGGTGTTGAAACCGGCTGAACAAACCCCGGCCTCCATTTTAGTGCTGCTGGAGCTGATTCAGGATCTACTGCCGCCGGGCGTTCTCAACGTGGTCAACGGTTTTGGTCTGGAAGCTGGCAAGCCATTGGCGAGCAACAAGCGCATCGCTAAGATCGCCTTCACCGGTGAAACCACCACCGGGCGGCTGATCATGCAGTACGCCTCGCAAAATCTGATTCCGGTGACGCTGGAGCTGGGCGGCAAATCGCCCAACGTCTTCTTCGCCGATGTGTGCGCTCAGGACGATGACTTTTTTGACAAGGCCCTGGAAGGCTTCACTATGTTTGCCTTGAATCAGGGCGAAGTCTGCACCTGTCCCTCGCGGGCGCTGATCCAGGAATCCGGCTACGACCGCTTCATTGAGCGAGCCATCCAGCGGGTAAAAGCGGTCAAGCAAGGCCACCCGCTCGACACCGACACCATGATCGGCGC
>JAGRHM010000255.1 GCA_020445005.1 Candidatus Competibacteraceae bacterium
GGTGATGAACAATTAACGGTTTTCCGGCAACCGGCAGTAACGGTTTGGGGGTGTGGTCAGTCAAGGGACGCATCCGCTCTCCGCGTCCGGCGGCTAGAATCATTGCTTTCATCGCAGAAAACCCGCCGGCCTCCAGCTATCCACGCCCCGTACCCGTAACAGGCGGCATAAATCAGCCATTATGGGATAACGGTTCGCCACTTCCAAAACGTAGCCCAGGGTGCGCGGAATATCGGGTAAATAACCTGCTTTGCCGTCGCGCAAATTGAGACGAGCGAAGATACCGGTTGCTTTGAGGTGACGCTGGATGCCCATCAGATCGAACCAGCACAGAAATTGATCGGCATCCTCCAGCCCGGTCATGCCCAGCGCCCGCAACCGCGCCCGGTGATCCAGCACCCAAATCTCTACCTGTTCGCGCGGCCACGCGATATAGCAATCCCGCAGTAGTGAGACCAGATCGTAAGTGACAGCGCCAACAACCGCATCCTGGAAATCCAGTACGCCTGGATTATCCGGATCCGTGATCATCAGATTACGGGAATGATAGTCCCGGTGAACCCAGACACGCGGTTGCGCCAGGGCGTTATTCGCCAATACAGCAAAGGCTTGGTCGAGAATATGGTGTTCGTCCGCACTGAGTTCCAGACCCAGCAATTTCCCCAGGAACCACTCACGGAACAATTCCATTTCCCGATGCAGCAACGCAGAATCGTAGGGGGGTAGCAATGACGAAGCCGGATCACCGCCGACCTGCAACCGTGTCAGCGCTTCAAGCGCATCCGCGTACAGGTTGGGAACGCTCTGCTGATCCAGCTCAGCCAAATACTGGCGGGAACCCAAGTCGGTCAATAACAACAATCCCAGATCGAGATCACTGGCTAACACTTCTGGCGTATTCAATCCTAATGTGCGCATAGCTTGGGCAATCGCGACAAAAGGCCGGCAATCTTCCTTATCCGGAGGCGCGTCCATAACGATGTGCGTCTGGTCATCGCACCAAACCCGGAAGTAGCTGCGGAAACTAGCGTCGCTGGAAGCAGGGGCAATCCGGCGGGGACTCATTGGTAAAACTTCGTTCAGCCACTCACGCAGCACTTGCTTACGGTCACTCACGAAACTGACTCCATCCTTTAAGATATCGGGTATCAGGTATCGGGTGTCCTGTTTCCGCCAAAATCTGGAATCTGTCCATGGTTTCACGTGAAACATGAATTCGTGCAACCTGGAGCCTGGAACCTGATACCTCATACTGGATTGCAGCAAAGCTCAATCTATGCGATGTTAAGGTACTTCTATCAACACGTAAAATTCTGCTCCGTGACGCCGTATTATCCAACAGTTATTATCGGCGCCCTGCTGGCCTTGTCACCACTGACCAGCGTACAGGCGCAATCTGCTAACCCATTCAATCCCTGGGCGCGCTGCGAGCCTGACGAACTTGCGTCGGATATCGTTCCCGTAACGCCGAATGCGCCGCTGCCGGACCAGGCGCCGCTCCAGGCGGATGCGGATCAGGTCGAATCTTCTCCCAGCCAATCGGTGCTGGAAGGTAACGTCAATCTCTCCCGTGGGGATCAACGGTTGCGCGCGAATCAGATTATCCTTGAGCGTCCCGATAATCGAGCGCGGATTGAAGAGGGTTTCACCTACGGCGATCCGAATCAAGCGATCCGTGGTCAGCAGGCCGAGGTCAATTTGAATAACGAAACCGGCTGGTTCAAGGATGCGGATTATTATCTGCCAAGCCGTAACGCCCAAGGCCATGCGGATGAAGTACGGATGGATCGACGCCAGCAGCGTAGCCAGCTTGAGGACGCAACTTATTCCACCTGTCCACGCGACCAGGAATTCTGGGAGTTGCGCGCGCGCGATCTAGATCTGGATCAGGCCACAGGTCGCGGTTCAGCCACCCATCTCAGCATCGCGTTCCATGGCGCCCCATTGCTCTATTTTCCCTACCTGTCTTTTCCTATCACGGATGAACGGCAATCAGGGTTCCTATTTCCGCGTCAGGGCTATGACAGCGAGACCGGTTTCGATCTTCAGGTCCCCTATTACTGGAATATCGCGCCCAACCGCGACATGACGATTACACCACGCCTGATGACGGCGCGTGGGCTGTTGTTGGGCGCGGAATACCGCTATCTGTATCCCAGTCACCAGGGAGAAATCGACGCTGAGTATATTCCGCACGACCGTCGCTACGATGGCGATCGTGGCTCGTTCAAGATCAGCGACCGCGCTGCGCCGTTGCCCAACTTTTATACCGATCTGGGCTATGAATACGTTTCCGACGACGATTATCTGCGGGATCTGGACAATAATCTGGAGTTTCTAACCGTCAACTATCTGGAGCGTCATCTGGACACCCGTTATGAAGGAAATAACTGGCGCGCGCTAGCGCGCGTCCAGGGTTACCAGATTTTGACGCCGGAATTATTCGCCAATACAGGCAAACCCTATCAGCGTCTGCCACAACTGTTGTTCGATGGCGCGTGGCCAACCGGCGCGGGTGGCTTCGACTATGGACTCTACGGCGAATTCGTGCATTTCGAGCAATCCGATGTCGTCACGGGGGGGCGTCTGGATTTGTGGCCGACCGTCGGCTGGACCCTGCAAAAACCTTGGGGTTATCTCAAACCGGAGGCCGCTTTTCGTTATACCGGTTACCAGCTCGATAACACTGAGCCTCAGGCCGATGATGCGCCCTCGCGCAGTGTGCCAGTACTGAGCCTGGATAGCGGCCTGATTTTTGACCGGCCCCTGCAGGCGCACTGGCTGGGCGTCGCTGCGGGAACGCAAACCCTTGAACCTCGACTGTTCTATCTTTATGTCCCCTATCGCAATCAGGATGACATCCCGCTGTTTGACAGCAGTCGGATGGATCGCGACCACGACTGGTTGTTCCGCAAGAACCGCTTTACCGGCGCTGACCGGATGGGTGACGCCAATCAGTTGACTGCTGCATTGACCACTCGGATTCTTGACGACGCCAGCGGGCGCGAACGATTACGCGCCAGCATTGGCCAAATTCAGTACTTTGAGGATCGTCGGGTGACTCTGTATCCCGACACGCCGCCGGCGACTGAGGACAACTCAGGATTGATTGCCCAAGGGCAATTGAATCTATCATCCCGATGGTCGCTGCAGGGCAGCGTGCAATTGGAACCGGATAATCAGGATTTATTACGTGGCGCATTCGATCTGCGCTATTACGCCAATCCTCGGCAATTGGTGAATCTATCCTACCTGCTGGACCGCGATCCGTCGGAACAAGCTCCGGATGCCAATGATCAAATTCACTCGCTGGACCTGTCGCTACTCTGGCCGTTGACTTCGCAATGGCGGGTCATGGCCCGCTGGAATCAAGCCATGAATGTCAGCCGGAATCTTGAAACTCTGGCTGGACTCGAATACGAGGATTGTTGCTGGGCCGTGCGCACGGTCGCCCGTCAGTATCGCGACAGCCCGGTGGATCCCGATGCAAAGACCGGATTTTACCTGGAGCTGGAATTGAAAGGCTTGTCCCGATTGGGCGGAGGTCTCGAAACGGTACTGCAGAGTTCCATCCTCGGCTATCAACCGATCCGCTATTAGCCTCTAATGTTGATGACCCGCATGAAAAAATTGCTTTTTCCCCTATTACTGAGCTTGCCCTTATGCACCCTGCCCGTTTCCGGCTATACGCAATTAGTCTTTGGCCCAGGTCCGGAAGAGAGCGCAAGCACCTTGGATGCTATCGTGGCGGTAGTCAACGACGATGTCATCACCCGCAAGGAGTTGGAGGCCGCTATGGTGCGGGTCGAACGCCAGATGCGCCAGAACAAGGTGCCGATTCCTTCCCAGGCTGATTTGGAAAATCAGGTGCTGGAACGCCTGATCCTGTCCCAACTGGAATTGCGCACTGCCGAACGCAACGGAATCACGGTCGATGACGCCACCCTGAATGCTGCGATTGATAATCTGGCCAGCCGCAATAATATGAGTTTGACGCAGTTGCGACAAACGGTCGAAAAGGATGGCATCAGTTTCGCTAAATTTCGCGACGACGTGCGCCGGGAATTAATGAGCGCCCGATTGCGACAGAAAGTTGTGGATAGCCAGATTCAGATTTCAGATCAGGACGTGGAGAGTGTGCAAACCCAATTGACTGGACAGACGAGTCCAGTGAGTGGCGGTGGCGGTCGTGACGCCGAATATCGCATTGCCCAGATTCTGATCGCCGTGCCGGAAGAGGCTTCGCCGGAACAGATCGCAACCGCCAAACGCCAGGCGGAAGATGTCCTGGCGCGGCTGGGTCAGGGCGAGGATTTTGGGCGACTGGCCGCCAGCGTTTCCGCCGGTCAGCAGGCCCTGGAAGGGGGTGACCTAGGTTGGCGACGCGCTGATCAATTGCCGACCTTGTTCACCGCTGTTGTGCTTAACCTGCAGCCGGGTCAATTCAGTGAGCTGATTCGCAGCCCGAGCGGGTTTCACATCGTCAAACTTTTGGATGTGCGGGGCGGTAACGGCGCAAATCCGAATCCCCAGGTCTCAGCCAGTAATATGGATCGCGACCAGGTGCGTGAGGTGCTGTTTCGGCGGCGTTCCGACGAAGAGTGGGAGCAATGGCTACGTCGGTTACGTGATGAAGCTTATGTGGAAATTCGCCTGCAATCAGCGCCATCTACTGCTGCCGCAACCCCGTGAGCGTGACCTTCCGGCATTCGCCGCGCAAACGCTTTGGGCAACATTTTCTGCATGATCCCGACATCATCGCACGCATTATTGCAGCGATTCATCCCAAACCTGGCGAACGCCTGGTGGAAATTGGTCCTGGTCTGGGCGCGCTGACTCGACCGTTATTGCAGGCGGTTGATGAACTGGATGTCGTGGAACTGGACCGCGATCTGCTGGACCCCCTGCGATCGCGCTGCGCTGGCTTGGGAATGCTGCGCATCCATCAGGCCGACGCCCTGGAATTCAATTTCGCTGCGCTGCGCGGTCAAGGTACTCGATTGCGCGTTGCCGGTAACCTGCCTTACAACATCTCCACGCCGCTGCTGTTCCATTTACTGACGCAAGCTGAACATCTCTATGATTTGCACTTTATGTTGCAGCAGGAAGTCGTGGAGCGCATGGCGGCGAATCCAGGCGATCCGGCTTATGGCCGATTGTCAGTGATGTTGCAATACCGTTGTCGAGTGGAATTCCTATTCATGGTCGGACCAGAGGCATTTCGTCCGCTGCCCAGGGTTCGTTCAGCCGTCGTTCGTCTGGTTCCACGTGAAACACTGCCGGTTGTCGTGCAGGACGAGCGACTTTTTGCTGAAGTCGTGCGTCAAGCCTTTTCTCAGCGGCGAAAAACTCTACGCAACAGCCTTGCTGTTTTGCTGGACGCTGCGCATATTGAAGCCGCCGGCGTCGATCCAAGCGCCCGCCCCGAGACCCTCGATCTGGCAGCGTTCGCAGCGTTAAGCAATGCCATGCTTGCTTCATAACGATTATTGACCTGGTTTCACGTGGAACACTACGCAGAAGCATTGGTTCCTGATGCGAATGCTGTAGGCATTTCAATCGGCCGTGACGATTCGCCACACCACCGGTTCTAGGCCGATCCCCACCACGGCGAACAACAGGCGCAGGTCAGAAAGGCCATTTTGACCAGCAATTCATTGGTCCAGCTAGCCCCGATTGGACAGCACCGGCAAATATTGTTCGATTTCCGCGGCAACGCGCCCCGTTCACAATGGACAGCTTCTAACGCAATGCTCCCCGTCTATTTGACTCTCACGCCTTTGTGTGAGATTTTTTTCAATGCAACCGTGCCCTCTCCACCACACACAAAAGACTCCCTAATGTACAGATTTGCCGTCGAAGTCCGATTCGACCCTCAAGGCACCGACATTAACCTCCTCGCCCTGCGCCACTACCTAGTAAACGACCCTGCAGCAAGCTGCGGCGTATTAAAAGACGATACTACGCAGC
>JAGRHM010000256.1 GCA_020445005.1 Candidatus Competibacteraceae bacterium
AATCCGGCGCAACGGTACCACAACTAGCGCGAATTCCAGAAATAATCAGGCGATGCTTTCCGAACTCGGCGTTTTCGAGATTCCGCGGCGACCGCCGGCGCGTCAGCGCGGATTTCTCCGGATTCCACGGTTTGGCCCTACTCATTAAATCATTGCCATGCCACCGTTGACATGCAAGGTTTCGCCAGTGATATAAGCAGCATCCGGCGAAGCCAGGAACGCGACAACACCGGCGACATCCTGCGGCTGACCAGGGCGTTGCAAGGGAATCGAGGCGACCAGCGCCTGAAGCTGACTGTCGGGCAGCGAGCGGGTCATGTCGGTTTCGATCAGCCCCGGTGCGACCGCATTGACCGTGATGTTGCGCGAACCGACCTCGCGCGCCAGCGACTTGGTGAAGCCGATGACACCGGCCTTGGCCGCTGCGTAATTAGCCTGTCCAGCACTGCCGGTGACGCCCACCACTGAGGTAATGTTGATGATGCGCCCGCGCTGCGCTTTCATCATGCCCCGCAACACCGCTTTACTCAACCGGTAAACCGAGGTCAGATTGGTCTCCAGAATCGAAGACCATTCGTCTTCTTTCATGCGTAGCAGCAGATTGTCGCGGGCGATGCCGGCATTGTTGACCAAGATGCTCGGTGCGCCAAATTCCCCGGCGATGATTTTGAGCGTCGCATCCACCGCTGCGAGATCAGTCACGTCCAGTCGCAGGCCGCGCCCCTTGATATCATGCGCATGCAAATTACGGGTAATGGCTTCGGCGCCGGCGTCAGTGGTCGCCGTACCGATCACCGTCGCGCCGCGCTGGCCCAGTTCCCGCGCGATAGCCTGGCCAATGCCGCGACTGGCACCAGTCACCAGGGCGATTTCATCTGACAGGATCGTTGTCGTCACTGTATTTATCCTCAGTACTTTACCAGCGCCGCGCCCCAGGTGAAGCCGCCGCCGAAACCTTCCAACAACAAGGTATGGCCGCGCTGGATGCGGCCATCGCGCACCGCGACATCCAGAGCCAGTGGCACCGAAGCGGCCGAAGTATTGCCGTGCGTCCGCACACAGTCGACCATACGCTCTTCAGATAACCCCAGGCGCTTGGCGGTGGCGCTCAGAATGCGGCGATTGGCCTGATGAGGGATCAGCCAGTCCACATCAGCAACAGTCATCCGGTTAGCGGTCAGAATCTGCTCAGCGATGTCCTTGAGCGTATTCACCGCAACCTTGAAGACCTCGCTACCGCGCATTTCCACAAAAGCGGCGTCTTGACGGGTCTGTTCATAACCGCTGGACACTCCCGCCGGCACCCACAACAGTTCCTTGTAACGGCCATCGGCGCCCAGCCGGCAGTCGATGATGCCGGGCTCATCCGCCGCTTCCAGCACGACCGCGCCGGCGCCATCGCCAAACAAGATGCAGGTGCCGCGATCCTTCCAGTTGATGATGCGGGTGAACGTATCAGCGCCCACCACCAGCGCCCGTTTTGCGGCATCCGTGCGGATGAAGCGATTGGCGATGTCCAGGGCATAGACGAAACCGGTGCAAACCGCCTGTACGTCAAACGCGGGGCCCCCATAGCAACCCAGGCGATGTTGCAACTGAGTCGCTACGCTGGGAAAAACATGATCGGGAGTGGTCGTGCCCAGGATGATAAGGTCGATTTCACCCGGTTCCAGGCCGGCCGCCTCAAGCGCCCGCCGAGAGGCGCGTTCGGCCAAGTCGCAAGTTGTTTCATCCGGCGCGGCGATATGGCGCTCCTCGACGCCGGTGCGCTCGACAATCCAGCCTACCGTAGTGTCGATGAGTTGTTCAAGATCGGCGTTAGTCAGGATTTTTTCCGGCAGGTAGCCGCCGGTTCCAGCGATTCGGGCGTGGTTCAAAGCGCTTGTCTCTCGGCGTGAAGGGCGGCCAAATGAGCATCGATGCGTTGCGGCACCGCTTGCTCGACTTCCAGCATCGCCACCTGGATGGCGTTGGCGAACGCGAGCGCATCGGCGCCGCCGTGACTTTTGATCACAATGCTCTGCAAGCCCAGCAGGCTGGCGCCATTATAGCGGCGTGGATCGATTTTGCGGCTAAAGGCGCGCAATACCGGCAAGGCGATCAATCCAGCCAGGCGGGTCAGCAGGTTCCGCTTGAATTCCTGGGTCATGTAATGGCGAATGAGTTTGGCGACGCCTTCACTGCTTTTCAGCGCGACATTCCCGACAAAGCCGTCGCAGACCACGACATCCACGTCATCGAGATAAATCCCATCTCCTTCGACGAAGCCAATGTAGTTCAGATCGCTGGCCGCCAGCAGACGCGCGGCATCCTTAACCTGTTCATTGCCTTTGATGTCTTCCTCGCCAATATTCAACAGTCCAATGCGGGGGCGGTCAAGGCCGTTGACTTCCGCCAACACCGAACCCATCACTGCGAATTGCAACAGATGTTCAGCCTTGCTGTCCACATTGGCGCCCAGATCCA